>CAMTOW010000377.1 GCA_947074245.1 uncultured Bacteroidales bacterium
CAGCAACCCCACCACACAAAAAGTAAATTTCTTTTCCATAAATGTGTTTTTTGTTTAATAATAAATAGATAAAATCTCTATCGTTTGTGTCGATATTCATTTTCAAGAGTTAGCAACAATGTATCTACTGAGCAGCACGATTGATAAAAGTTTTAAGCTTATCGGAGTGTCATTTTTATGGAAAACCGAATAAATCATATTCTTTCAGCAGATGATCTTTCCTGATTTTTTCGCTAAGTAGTTAGCAATCAATAATGGTAAAAGTATAAAATAAAAATTTAATTACAAATAATAAAAAATAACTAAATTATAAAATAGGTTTTTAAAAAGATATTCGGTTGATCACATATCCAAAATTTACTTCTTTATATTCCTCCGCTATATCTGCGAATAAGGTATAAAACGACGAAAACCGTATATGAAATAATTATCATATACGGTTTTCATTCGTTCTAATATCAGTATCTATTATTTAATATAGATCTTTTTATCTACCGGACCGTTGGCGCTTGATCCTTTTACAATGTACATTCCTTTCGGAAGACTGATAGATTCCAGACCACCGCTCGTATTTCTATGAATGATTTCGCGACCATTCGCGTCATAGATAGAAATAGCTTGGATCACCGATCCGTCTACACAAACATATCCGTTATACGACCAGATCACATTGCCCATCGAAGCATTAAGAATTGATGTTTTCAAATCATCGACATTTATTTCTTGAAAGTCTTCTTCTGAGCTTTTTCCGTTTTTATAAAGAGCGGAAACTCCGAACGTAGCCATACTTTTTCCATAAGCTTCAGTATTGAAAGATCCTGACAGCTTATTTCCTTTCACGGATACCTGCGGGAAGTGGTTGAAATACATGGTGTATTCTTCTACTTCCATATCTGTTTCGGGAGCATTCCAGTAAATATCAAATTTCAACAAATCAAATTCGAAAATCTGAATGTTGCTTACTCCTCCGAAGGTAGGTGTAGGGTACACTTCAACGTTATTTGCAGTCAGATTAACGTAATTTGAACAGTTCGCTTCGAAGTTGCCATATACCGATGTTACGAAAATCGAATTTTCACCTTTGGATAGGTTTTCAACGTCGAACGAGCGAGTAGCAGCATCTACAGTCGCGATCTTTTTAAAACCATTGTAGATATTATAGCCGGTAAGCCCTGTCGCATCCGCAGGAGCTTCCCATGAAATGGTATAGTTGAGATCTCTCGGAGCCGATACCAAGTTGACAGGAGCTTTCGAATCGGAAAACTGATTTGAATATTCGTACTTGTCGTTTTGAGATTTCAACCAATCATTCGTCGCATAATTCACATAGTAATTGGTCTTCGTAGCTAATTGACCGTTTTCTTCATGATAGGTATAATCGATACGATAGTCGTTCGAGAATCCCTCTTCATTTATGTTTTTGCGATACGTGATATTTTGAATCATCTGATTCTTATCATTATACAGCCAAGTCAATTTTTTGCTCTCACTGATTACACCCGAATAATCCTGATCATATTGCATTTCTTCAATAAGATTCAAATTCTCATCATATACCAAATCCGAATACGCAAACATGATTTTGGCATCGTCTTGTATCGAATATTTTATTATCTGAGACGGTTTATCCGCTGCTACATATTCATAATATTCCACTTGCTGAAGAACATTCGAGAGAGTATGATTATTATAAAGTATTTCGCAAGCCAGATTGTTGTCGTCATCATACGAGTATACCGAATAGTTCGCTTCGAATAACGGACCGTCCCATAGAGAAGAATAGTAGGTATGGCTTATTTTTTGGTTTTTCTCATTGTATGTATAGACATTTTTTATGGACGAATACCATTTGTCATTGTATTCGTCATACGTCTTTTGCTCCGCCTCTAGTAAATTATGGTTCGCATCATATGTATAAAGAGTTATCATATTGTCGGATTCGTTTTGTTGAATATGACAATATCCATTTTTATCAATATGATTATTCATCTCCGCAACAAGCATGTTGTTGGAGTTGTATTTATTCTCTTTATAACACTTCCAGTCGGTTGCCTGTACAGAAACCGCACAAGTCAACAATAAAGGAAGTATGGATTTTGCGTATATATTTTCCATTTATAAACTTTTTAGAAGAGGTTATTTGATAATTACCTTATGAGAATAGGTCTGACCCTCCTGAGTAATCTGAACGATGTATAATCCCGGCATCATCTCTAATTTCTCGTTAGCCATTACAGATTTTTTGTTTACCGCGATTCGTCCGGCAATATCGGAAATCAGAACTTCGCTACCTACCTGAGCCGTAATGCTGATTACGGATCCGCTACCAATCACAACCGGTTGCGCAGTAATATCCTGCTGTTTGATTGAAGTTGAGTAGCTTTCGCCCAAGTTGATCAGATAAGGAACGATCATATCGTTTTCGTCGGCGCCGAAACCTGCAATCTTAGATCCGTCTTTCGATACATAGGTAGGGGTACCAGACATAGACAATGTTGTATTATCGAACATATTGATGTCGAATTTTTCAAGCAACCATTGCTCTAGCGGCATCACCACATCTTCTTCATGGATATAAGCCGTACGGAACAAGTGACCCACCGGATCGGCAGTCATCGCCACTCCATTATCGAACGTACCGCAGATCAATGTTCCTTCAAGCTCTGTCAGTACATCGTCTTGGATATCATACACATGCGGATAGTGAAGACCTCCCATTTCGCTGTAATCGATATAGTCTAACCCAATATAACGTCCACTCGGGCTGAATTCCGCGATTTCCATCTCATGGTTATTGTAGGTACCATTCGATTTTTTGAACATATCCGAGAACATATAAGACGGCGCTCCATTTTCCCACATCGTAGGGAACCAACGATATTCGTTATCGATCATACGACCCACAGATCGTAAGAGCACACGTCTGAACTC
>CAMTOW010000378.1 GCA_947074245.1 uncultured Bacteroidales bacterium
ATATAATCTGCAGACAAGCATAAAAGAACCTTATCGCCTTTCCTTAATCCGAAGAAATGATTCGTAGCTCGCGCTGAAGCTCGCATCATATCCTTCTTTAAGAAAATCGTCTTAGGTTCTCCTGTTGATCCCGATGTCTTTAATTCTATATACTCAGTATTTGCAAACCATTCCTCCAAAAAGCGATATAGCGATGTTTCCCAATCGGAAGCATCGCCATATCTGTTTCGTGAAATATCTTGCAAATCCAAAGCATTTAATAGCTTCCCATTTAGCAACAATCCTTTCATTGGCTATTTTTTATTATAAAATTCAGTTCAGAGCGATTTCTCAAAATAGGTTTCTGGAAAAGATTTTCTCCTTTAAGCATCAAACGGGTAGGAATATTATTCGTAAACACCTGCCCTGTACCCAACCCCTGTGGTAAATGCGCCTCTTTCATATAGGTCCACTGAGCAATAGCCGCCAGTCCGATATTCGATTCCAAAGCTGAAGTAACCCACCATCCGATTCCGTATTCCTCTGCAAGAGCAATCCATTCGTCCGAAGTATAAAAGCCTCCGATCAATGACGGTTTGAGAATTATATATTGTGGTACAATCGCGTTCAATAGATTTGTACGATCTGCTTTTGAATGTATTCCGATCAATTCTTCGTCCAAAGCGATTGGAACAGGCGTGTTTTTACATAAATAAGCCATCTCTTCCCATTGGCCGGCTCGGATAGGCTGCTCTATCGAATGGATTTTGAATTCTGATAAACAGTCCAATTTCCGCAAGGCATCCTCTTTATGAAAAGCACCATTGGCATCTACCCGCAACTCTAAATCGCTTTCTGAAAACTTCTTACGCAAACTTCTTAATAAAGTAAGTTCCTGTTCGAACCCAATGGCACCTATCTTTAATTTAAGACAAGTGAATCCCTTTTTCAATTTTTCTCGGATTCGTTTTTCCATTTCATCACAAGCGCCCATCCAGATTAACCCGTTAATCTTTATCCCCGCTCTTCCTTCTGTAAAATCAGAAGGAAACCATCGTCGATTACCACCATGTCGATAATCAAGCCAAGACATCTCCAATCCAAACCGGATAGACGGATACGCTTCCAATAAACGAATATTGACTATCCAAAAATCAATATTTTCACAGATCTCTTTTAGCTTGTTTTCATAATCTGAAGCATCACAACTGAGGCCTTCTAAAGGATCACACTCACCGACACCAATGATAGACGGGTCATTGGTATTCCAAAGTCGGATATACCAAACTTTACGAAACAGCATTACTCCGCGCGAAGTTCCTCCTGGTTCTTTAAACTTCAGAACATATGGAATAACATCTGCTTTTAACATAATGATTATTACCCAGGGAATTTAGGGAATTTCTGAAACTCGGGATCTCGCTTCTCTAAGAACGCGTTCTTTCCTTCTTGAGCCTCCTCCATTAAATAATACATCATGGTTGCATCTCCTGCAAACTCCATCAAACCTCTTTGTCCGTCCAACTCTGCATTCAATCCTCTTTTTATCATACGCAAAGCCATCGGACTGCGTTGCAACATGATTTTACACCACTCTACGGTAGTGTCTTCCAATTGCTCCAATGGCACGACTACGTTCACCATACCCATTTCTTCAGCTTCCTTTGCCGTATACTGTCTGCATAAGAACCAAATCTCTCGAGCTTTCTTTTGTCCGACACACCGTGCCAGATAAGATGACCCGAAACCGGCATCGAAACTACCTACTTTAGGACCTGTCTGACCAAATATGGCATTTTCAGATGCAATTGTCAAATCACATACGACATGCAATACATGCCCGCCTCCAATCGCATAACCATTGACCATTGCTACAACAGGTTTAGGCATCGAACGAATTGACTTATGGAGATCTAAGACATTTAGGCGTGGAACACCATGTTCGTCGATATAACCACCGATGCCTTTTACTTTTTGATCTCCACCTGAACAAAATGCTTTATTTCCGGCTCCTGTCAAAACAACTACACCGATATCGTTTCTTTCACGGCAAATTGACATTGCGTCAAGCATTTCCATATTCGTTTCCGGACGGAATGCATTATATACTTCAGGGCGATTGATTGTTATTTTTGCAATACCTTCAAAGAATTCGAATTTAATATCCGAATATGCTTTGATTGTTGTCCATTCTCTTTTCATTATATCTTATATTTAAAATACGATCGTAATACATCTGCATTAACTTGATGTGGTGTTATAACCTCTAGGATTGCCGCTTTGCGATTCTCGTAGAACGGATGCAGCATTTCTGATAAATCTTTTTCATCATTCGCTCTATAAAATTCAAATCCGTAGATACGAGCGAAAAGCGAAAGATCCAGATGATGAGGTGTCTCAAAATATGCTTCAAGTTCCTCCAGTTCGGAAGGACCATTTATAAAGCGAAATATACCTCCTCCACCGTTATTCAATACAATAATTCGAATATTCGAAGGCAAATTACTATTCCATAATCCGTTACTATCATACAAGAAACTGATGTCTCCGCTGATAAGTGTAGTGACACCTTCATATACGCTTGCTGCGCCCATTGCCGTAGAAGTAGAACCGTCTATCCCGCTTGTTCCCCGGTTAGAGTTTACTCTCGATACGTTGCAATGTTTAAATAACTGATGATACCGTACGCTTGTTCCATTCGATAATTGCAAACGACTGCCAATAGGTAACTGAGGAATAATTCTACTGAATGCCTTGAAGTCTGACCACTCTATTTCAGACACAAACTGATCATGGCAAGCATCCCCGTAAGTTTCTATATTTTTCCAACGATTTCTATAATCTGAATTTTGACTGATAATTGAATCGGCAATCTGTTCAAAAAAATAATACGGATCTATCCCGATTTGTTTGTTTAAGTTACAAAATGTATCAATGATTTGTTC
>CAMTOW010000379.1 GCA_947074245.1 uncultured Bacteroidales bacterium
CCTCTTAGGCGAATGACTACACACGAGAAAGAACTGTGATTCTTGAAGATGAAGATGCACAAGCCTGTGGGAACCCGACACGTACTTCGAGCAAAAGTATCGAAAGGGAATAGGATACGGAGGGAAGAGCTTCTGTAAAAAACTTGTTCTACAGCATCGACGGCACTGCAAAGGCATACGATATGAAAGAACAATATCTTTATAACGATCAAACCGGTGTTCTGACCGAAACGCAAACATTCGTGTGGAACGAAAACGAAAACGATTGGGAACTTACGGGTAAAGTTGTAAACGATTATTCAAACCAGTTTGCTACGGATAAGACTCCGCGTAACTTCCGTGCGCAAGAATCGGAAGGTGCATACCTTTTGGAATGGGATCAGCCGGTAATGGAAGGTCTTACAGGATATAAACTATACAATGGATACGAATCGGTAGCTGAATTAGATGCGGATGCTCGTTCTATGGTATATCAGATCACCGTAAAAGGACTGAATCCGGTTTATCTGGCTGCGGTTTACGGCGAACATGAAGTGAATATCTCGGAAATCCTCGAACTGGACAAAATTGTAGGTGAAGAAAAAGAATATCCGATGCCTACTTTCGGCGATATTACGAATGTAGAAGAAAAAGATTATCAGGTATATTATGAAATGTACTGGCATGCTCCGGAAACGGATATGAATGTAGCGAGCTACACGGTTCATTTCAATGAGTGGCCACTTGAAGAAGAGATCCAAGGCACTACTTATAGCTGTACGCTTCGTAGAATGTTAGACGATATCACATTCGGTGTAAGCGCGGTTTATGAAGATGGTGGCGAATCGGAAGTGGATAATAGAAATTACAACTTGTCTGAACTATTGACAAGCATCAAGAATGCTTCAAAAGGAAACGACATCTGGTCTTATCAAAGCAACATCTGTATCGAAGCTTCTTCAATCAGATCGGTTGAAATCTACACCGTATCGGGTACGAAGGTTGTAGAACGCGTTCTAAGCAACGGTATCAACCTAATCAAACTTCCTGCTGATGTATACATTATCAAGGCGTTGACCGATAATGGAACCATTACGAAGAAGGTTGTCAACAAATAAATAACGAATGTTTTTAGGTAATTAATAATTTATCTCTTCATTATTTGTATCGAAGGTTCGAAGAATTTTAGATTCTTTGAACCTTCTTTGTTTTTTATATGTTACATATATTGAATAAAAGATAGAATATACCTACAAAACCGGAATAGATTGGGGTAAGATCATCTCCTCGAATAACATCGGTTTCGTTGAAAAAACCAATGAAAAAACGGTTCGTATCTTTCTGAAACCATATTCATAAGTATGTGAATAGCTCCTGAAAAGTTATCGGTCGAAATAAATAACTTTTCTAGGATTATTCATGAAAACACGTATAGCCTTCCGGATTCCGAACTTCCAAATATTTGATCCACATTTTATCGGCGGTACTTTACACCGTATTTATGCCCTTTATCAATACCCGAAACACAAGAAAGTTATTAACTTTGACTCCCAAACACAAAAAGTGAATAATACCGTTATATAACTGATAATGAGAATATAATTGCGTTTATTTAGTGCTGATAAATAGTGAATGAGTTGTTCTCTTCGTTTAATAACTTGAAAAGCAAACGAATTATAAAAAAAGTATACCCATTATCAACAGCCTATTATTATCATCATAAATTAATTTTGAATTAAAAATAAAAGAAGAATATATAATGATAAATACTGATTTGTCGAAAGGATATGTGGATATCCCTTTTGAAGGAAGCGACGTGAGAGAAGAGATTGAGAGACTGAAAAAAGAACAGAACGCCGTCGTGCTTGCGCACTACTACGCCGAACCGGAAATTCAAGACATCGCCGACTTTGTGGGTGACAGCTTGGCGCTGGCGCAATGGGCGAAAAAGACTTCCGCCGACGTCATTGTGATGTGTGGTGTGCATTTTATGGGAGAAACGGCCAAAATATTGTGTCCCGACCGCAAAGTGCTGGTTCCGGATCTGAATGCGGGTTGTTCGCTGGCTGACAGTTGCGATGCGGAAGCCTTTGGTGAATTCGTACGAAACAATCCCGATCATACGGTGATTTCGTATGTGAATACCACGGCTGCGGTCAAATTCCATACGGATATCGTGGTTACCTCCTCCAATGCGCGTCAGATCGTCGAAAGTCTTCCTGCTGAAGAGAAGATCATCTTCGGGCCCGATCGCAATCTGGGTAATTATATAAATTCGATTACCGGACGCTCCATGCGTCTTTGGGATGGTGCTTGCCACGTTCATGAGAAATTTTCGCTCGAAAAGATATTGGACCTTAAGAAACAATATCCCGATGCCAAAGTTCTCGCTCACCCCGAATGTAAGAAAGTGATTCTTACCGTTGCGGACCACATCGGATCTACCGCTGCGTTACTCAATTTCGCGGTGAATGACGATGCTTCTACGTTCATCGTAGCTACCGAGTCGGGTATTCTCCACGAAATGCAGAAGAAATGTCCTCAGAAGACGTTTATTCCGGCTCCTCCGATGGATTCGACGTGTGCGTGCAACGAATGTAATTTCATGCGCCTGAATACGCTTCAGAAGCTTTACAATACGCTTCGATACGAACTACCCGAAATACAGGTTGATGAAAACATTCGTGAACGGGCCAAACTACCGATCGAAAGAATGTTGGAGATTTCCGCAGAATTAGGGTTATGATATAATTCCGGTTTTCAAACCGATTTGATTTTTATACTTATGTCAAGGGCAACTTTCTATTTGGTTGAAAGCTGCCCTTGTTTAGTTATTCAGTCTTATGAATAGGTAGATAGGTTTCTGATAGAACTGTTCATTAGTTTTGGATCGTAGGTAACCGATGAAATTTCGGCAGGTTTGC
>CAMTOW010000380.1 GCA_947074245.1 uncultured Bacteroidales bacterium
ATTTGTTTAGTTAATAAGACCGAATCATCCCCATAAATAAATCGAAACGATATGAAGACTCCTTTTGTAAATCGGGTTTTCCTTTTCAATGAAAAGAAAACGCGTTGCGTGTTCCAACTCCTGTGTCTCCTTGTCTTTTCATGTTCTCTTTGTTTGCTCTCCTGCAAGACCTCCGAAAAAATGGAAAAGAAAAACGATGCCGAACTTTCGAGCGGATTCAAACCCGCTTTTCCCGTATCCAGCTTTACAGGGCTGTTTCTCAAAGAATTCATGGAATGCGCTCCTCCGAGCAGTTTGAAAGACCAATCCCGGGGATATAAGAATCTAATCAAAAAATACCGACTTCTGCGTCTTGAAGATGGCGGCTACGCGCTCTCCGGATTCTTGAAAACCAACGAACGGTTCGACTCCAAAAAACTGACCGATAAAGGGATCCGAATCAGCATGCAAGCAGGTGATCTGCTTACCGTAACCATCCCGCTCACCCAGATTTTCTATTTCTTTTCTCAAACCGGAATCGATTATTTCGAGGCATCTCTGCCTGTAAATCCATTATTGTCAAACCATTACTAAACATCTAATTAATATATTTTATAAAAAAAAGGAAGTAAGCTTATCAAACCATACCCGGTTTATCTTGTTTAATTTTAAACTTAAACCGTATATGACAATGAAAAAGTTTACTTCCTTGTTTTTATTAACCGGATGTATGGTGTTCGCTCCTTTGGCAGGATCGGATATCATGGCTCAAAGTTCGGGAAACTCCAAAATGAGTTCCTATACTCAACTCCTGATCCGGAATGTCAACTCCGGATCCGATCTCCAAACCGAAAAAACGAAAGCGCCCGTAAAAAGACAGATGGCAGAATCTTTCTGCCGTGAAAACGGACAAACCTATCTGAAAGCGTTCATCACCAAAGATGCCAACGCGTCATTTGATAATATCCTCTCCAAAGGGGTAAGTCTGCGATCCACCAACGGCGACATCGCGATCGCTCTGATTCCGATCGACCGCCTCAACGAAGTGGCAGAACTTGATGAAGTCGTGTACATCGAAGCATCCGTTCCCCTCAAGCCGAATCTGGACGTAGCCAAACCGGCTGCCAATGTAGACAGTCTGCAAAACGGCATAGGTTTCTCTCAGCAATACCGAGGCCAAGGTACGGTAGTGGGATTGGTAGATATCGGTTTTGACTTCACTCATCCTAACTTTTACAATGCGTCGGGGACCGATTATCGCGTATCCCGCGTACAGGTTCAGAACAGCTCTACAGGCGCAACGAGCGAATACACTTCGGCATCCGAAATCCGCGCGCTTGAAACCGACAATACGAGCGAAACCCACGGCACGCATACGACCGGTATCGCCGGCGGCGGCGGATACACGACTGCCTATATGGGCGTAGCTCCCGAAAGTGAACTGATTCTGGTAGCTACCGATATGCAGAATACCGGTATCGCCGAAGGCGTACAGTATATTTTCGACAATGCGGGCGACAAACCGTGCGTTGTCAATCTGAGCCTTGGCGGCCACATCGGTCCGCACGATGGAACCACCAGTTTTGAAACCACGCTTGATAACATCAGCAAAGAAGGCCGCGTGATCGTAGTTGCAGCCGGCAATGAAGGCGGCACAGACATTCACCTGCAAAAGCAGTTCAGTTCGGCCAGCAACGATACCATCGTGCGTACCATCCTCAATACCTCCGCCAATACCAGCGGATACGGTTATGTGGATATCTGGGGCAGAAATCAGGCTACATTCGACGCTTATCTGAAACTGATCGACCAGTCGGGCGCAACGATCGACTCGACCGAATGGGTTTCTTCAACCGGTTCATCCGTATCCGGAACCTTAACCGATGGCGAATATTCCTACGAAGTAGCTTTGTATCCGTCACAACAGGCTAGCCCCTATTCCAACTACGATATTTTGATTCAGATTCAGGGAGAATACGGTTTCGGCACCAATCAACTTGCCGTTTGCGTTCGCAACCACGACTCCGGACTGATCAACATGTGGGGTACCAACTTCACATTCTCCAATGAGAACCAATCGAGCGCACAAAACGGATACGTTTCGGGCGATGACAGCTATACGGTAGGAATACCGGGTACGGCCAAAGGCGTAATCACCGTCGGAGCATATTGCACCAAAAACAAATGGATGCACGGAAGTGAAGAATATTCTTACGATCCGCTTCCTACGTTGGGCGAAATCGCGTCTTTCTCCAGCATCGGCCCGACTGCCGACAATCGTATCAAACCCGATCTTTCCGCACCGGGCTTCGGCATCGTTTCTTCCTACAATAGCTATGCGCCCGATTATACCTGGGCCAACAGCACCGCAACCGTTACGCAGCTGACTTTCGATTCGCAGGATTATTGCTGGGGTATGCTACAAGGCACGTCAATGGCTTGTCCGATGGTGACCGGCTCGGTAGCGTTGCTTCTCGAAGCCAAACCCGACCTGGACGCTCAAACCATCAAAGAAGAGATATTCGCGCGCAAATCGGCAAATCCGATGAGAGCGAATAAACCACAGATGACCTTCCCGAACAATACATGGGGAGTAGGCGTACTCGATGCGACTCAGTCTTTGAAAGCGGCGGTAGCTCTTGATGGTATCGATCCGGTACGCGCCGACAAAAACCGTCAGTCGATTACGGTTTATCCGAATCCGGTACGCGATCAGTTCAACATCGTTTCCGACGAGCCGATTCAAGAACTCCATGTTTACGATATTACAGGACGTTTGGTTTTGAGCCGCAAATTCAATCCGAACACAGAAGATACCACCGTATCTGTTTCCGATCCGAACTTAGGCTCGGGAATCTACACCGTTCGCATAAACGGTAGAAACAGCGAAGCTTACGAAAAAATGATCGTTCGCTGATTTT
>CAMTOW010000381.1 GCA_947074245.1 uncultured Bacteroidales bacterium
GTAAACAATATCATTACAAACCAATAATTACACCCAATTTATTCTTTTCCCATTTCTATACAAATATTTCAAAACCCAGCGTCCATTATACTTGAATTCAATAGCAATTAGGCGCACACCCATCATTTGTTGTCTTCGCGCACAACGAATGATGGGCGACGATTTTTCATCAACCAATTTCTTTTTTTAAGATGCCAAACCGGTTGAATATCGGTAATCGGCTCTATTTTCCCGACCAGACTTTTCCCGCCCTACTCTTTTTGTAATTTTATTTTAATAAATCTTTATTATTACTGAATTATATTTACAGAAACTAACTAATATTGCACCGGGAATTATAATAATTACTTTTACGAAAGTTTTGGTTGGCATCGATCCTCGGATTGATACCACTAAGAGGGAATCCGGTTAAATGCCGGAGCTGTACCCGCAGCTGTAAGTTCCGCTAGATTATTCTGATTAATTTGTCGCCACTGTCGGGTTTCCGATGGGAAGGTGTTCAGAATATGGAACGAGCCAGAAGACCTACCAGACTACGCATCTTTATTATCGCTTCGGGTGAAAGCATAGTGAAATATCTTTTTTGAAAATCTGTACCTGATTTTTTCACTACCCTTTACTTGAAGTATTATGTTTAATTTATAATACTTTTTTTATGTCCATTAGGAACGCTTTTTTCTTGGCAATCACAGCTTTTGCCTTTACTGCTTTTACTTCTTGTGCTCCGGAAGATGATTTCTCCGACGACAAAAACGAATCCGGCCAGACACCCGATCCTACACCGAAACCTTTGATTTCAAACTTTAAGTTTCTTACGGTCAACCCGGCCAACTATTATGGCGAAGCTCCATCCATCACGCATGTATCTCACGAAGGCGCTACCACTCAGGATATTTACTTTCAGGCGAACAATGCTTTGGTTACCGATGGTGTGACAGACGTTGCCTTGATCGACGATAAACTCTATATGACCATCACCCGTATGAACAGCTCTTACTACACAGACTGTTCGATCGAGGTTCTGAATGCGGAAACATTTGTTTCGGAAGAAACCATCGATCTTTCCTACAATACGTTGGGATCGGAGCTGAGCGTCAAAACCATTACTGCCGTTCCGGGCGACAAACTGATTGCCGCGGGTACTCTTTTCTATTCGGCAGGTGGCGACGGTGACAATCTTGCGGTAATTTCTCGCAAAGATCATTCCCTGGAAAAAACGCTTCGTTTCGATTTCCCGATCAGCAAGGTGATCTATGCCGAAAACAAAATCTTCTTGGCGGGCGCGGTTGCCAATGCGGTAAAATCCAAAATTGCCGTTTTAGATCTGAATAATATTACCGAAGACGGTTTGCGCGTCATTTCCGATGAAACAAACCTTTTCGACGGAAGCACTTCGATTCTTAAAGATGCCAACGGATTGATTTGGGCGGCTGTCCTTCGCAACGGTACTCCGGCTGTCCTTTGTATCGATCCTGCTACCGAGCAGATTGTTCACGACATCCGATTGCCATACTCCATCACGTCACTCTCTTCGGTCAGCGCGACGATGGACGAAAAAGCAGAAACACTTTATATCCGCTGCGGACGCGCGTTCTATGTAATCGACGCTAAAAATCCGGCGGAACCGGATGATGTGGCTTTCGAAATCACTTCGGGCATCGTTGACGGTGGTATGACCTGCTTGGATCTGAAAATGAGCCAGGACGGAAAACTACTCTTCATCCGTTCGATCATGACACAGGGTGAAGTTTCGCAGGTGTATGAATTAGATCCTGCCGACTGGACGGTTACCAACATCTACCCGACCGGTATCAACTCTCGCTTTATTTACGTAGCACAAGAATGATCATGTTGCAAACTCTAAAAAAATCAGGGTTGTTTTTATCACTTAGCTGTATGTGCCTCGCATATACGGCTTGTGATAAAAACGAAACCAAAACAGAATATGAACCCGAAGAGGGTAATCCGGCGCGGGCGATCGTTATCAACGAAGGTCAGTTCGGTTACGGAACCGCGTCTTTGACGCTTTTCCGAAAAAACGGATCTGTCGAACAAGACGTGTTCCGAAATGTCAATAATCGTCCGATGGGCGATGTGGCTCAGTCGATGACCCGAATCGGTGACAACTTTTATGTACCGCTCAACAATTCGCGTAAAATAGAGGTCTTCGATTGCGAATCCTTCAAAAGTGTTGAGACCATCTCCATCAATGAGGATGTCATCCCGATGTATGTACAGCATTTGGGCGGCGACTCCATTGCCGTTACCGATCAGATGTGGCGAAACGCATCATCTAAATTGATGATCATCGATATCAATCACGGACAAAACCGAAACACCCTGCGCAGATATGTCAGCATGGAGGGACAAACCTTTCAGATGAAACTGATTAATAACAAGCTGTTTGTAGGTGGCGGTCAGTTGGCTGTTTTTGATCTTGGGGCGATTGATGCCAAAAATCGCCGTTATATTCTGACCGATGGGGGTGAAACCATTCAGTCGGTGGATTTTTCGAAGATCGTTTCAGACAAAAACGGAATGATCTGGACGCTATCCGAATATTGGCTTTACTGCATTGATCCGATTACGGAAAAAGTGGTACATACGATTCCGGTTGGCGACTTGAATGTAAACGGACGTATTTCGAGTCTGGACGTTTCTCCCGACGGAAGCACGATTTATTTCAATGTCCATACCTCGGTTTATACGATTGATGTGAACAATATCGCAAAACCGGTTGCTCCGGTCATTGCTCCGGTAGTTGACACCAAGCGAACTATCTATCACATGTGTGTTTCGAAAGAAAATAACATGTTCATGTTTGACGGATTATATGGTTCTCTTTCCAGAGCGGTCATTCACGAATACGAACCAGCATCGGACGACACGCGCAAAG
>CAMTOW010000382.1 GCA_947074245.1 uncultured Bacteroidales bacterium
GCTATAACCCGAATGCCCCCGACCCTGTAAATTCCAATAAGCCCCAACAGCTCATTATAAGCATAATTATAAAAGTTGTAGTCGTGCCTTGGCAAAAAGTAGATGAAACAATTGATATCTAATCGTCATTTGTATGCGTCTATACCCATGGTAGGTAAACGAAGGTACATCTGAAGTCCATGGTTCGGATCGAAATGGAAAATTCCAGGAGATAGATTCATTCTGATTCGCGATTATTGAAGTGGAATATGCGTCTTTCTTAAGATGAACGCTTGGTTTTGCGGGAAGATTTGACAAAAAAGGGTATCTTGGTGCAATAATTTTTTCAAATGCATTATGGGAAAGAAACGAAACCTAATTATGGCGATGGGAGGAATGCTATTTGCATTGACCGCATGCCAGACATCTAAAGATATTTCAAGTTCTAAAACAATTACCATGGAGATCGCTCCGGAATTGACAACTTGTCATACCTGGTATTCCCCCAATCCGGTATCTTGCATGCAAGTTCGCGAAGTGCCCGGCGACTCGGGGTATGAATCACTTTCTCCAAGCGGAATTCAGGGCTTCGAATATGAGCCCGGTTATTTATGGACTTTAAAAGTGAAGAAAGAAAAACTGAAAAATCCGCCTGCCGACGCGGGCGATACACGGTATATTTTGAAAAAAGTGATTTCACGAAAGCGGATGAATCCGTAATGCTTTCGTGTTGCACAATAGAAAAGCTTTGATTGACAGGGGTTCGGTAAATTTTTGATTGCCGAACCTCTTCTTTTACCTGAAACATCCTTACTGAATTACCTTCATCCTTCGCTGAAAAAATACATTTCACTGTTTGCTATTTATTTAAAAATCAAATAACATGAAACGTATTGTTCTTTCTTTAACTCTCTCTATTCTTAGTATTTTCTCGTTTTGGGCTCAATCCGGATACAACAATCCGGTCCTATCCGGGTTTTATCCCGACCCCAGCGTCTGTCGTGTCGATAGTGATTACTATTTGGTAAACAGCTCGTTCGAATTCTTTCCCGGTGTTCCCCTTTTTCACAGTAAAGACCTGATCCATTGGGATCAGATCGGATATTGCCTGAATCGAAAAAGCCAGTTGCCTCTTGAATCCGCCGGAGCTTCCGGTGGGATATATGCTCCCACGATTCGTTACCACGACGGCGTATTTTATATGATAACCACCAATGTGACCGACAAAGGAAATTTCTATGTAACCACAACCGATCCCCATGGAGAATGGTCCGAGCCGATCTGGCTCGAACAGGGAGGCATCGACCCGACTTTGTTTTTCGACGAGGGGCGCTGTTATCTGATCTCCAATCCCGACAATACCATTACGATCGGTGAAATCGACGTGAAGACCGGAAAACCGTTGTCCCAACCGCGAGGGATCTGGCAAGGCACGGGCGGTCGGTATCCTGAAGGTCCGCATATTTATAAAAAAGACGGATGGTATTACCTGCTGATTTCGGAAGGAGGAACCGAATACGGGCATAAAGTGACGATAGCACGAAGCAAGACGCTTTACGGTCCTTACGAAAGCAATCCGAGCAATCCGATTTTGACACACATGAACATGAACGCTCAGATGAATCCGATTCAAGGAACTGGGCATGCCGACTTCGTTCAGGCGCATGATGGTTCTTGGTGGGTCGTGTTTCTCGGTTTTCGTCCGCAATGGGGAAATCACCATCTGCTTGGACGAGAAACCTTTTTGGCCCCTATGGAATGGAACGAAAATGAGTGGCCGATCATCAACGGAGGTGAACCGATCGAAACCGTCATGAATTGTGCGACGCTTCCGCAAACGACCGCTCCGGAAACAACCCAACGCGACGAGTTCGACACATCACATCCCCAAATAAGTTGGAATTATCTGCGCAATCCCGATTCTACCCGTTATTCTCAGACTATTCGCGAAGGTTTTCTTCGCCTGCAATGCGATACGATCGGTCTGGATGAGGTCGCATCCCCCGTTTGGTTGGGAAAAAGACAACAACACATCTGTTTCGACGCGGAAACCTGTCTTGAAACGCGAGGGCTTAAACCCGGCGATCGCGCGGGGATCACGGTCTATCGTCGGGATAGTTATCACTATGATCTTTATGTGACCCAACGAGACGGTCAGTTTTTGCTGGAAGTGGGCTACTCGCTGGAGAGTCTGCGTTTTCGGGAAACCGTAGCAACCTTATCTTCAGATCGGGTTTATCTCAAAGTGGAAGGTAACGCGGGTTATTATCGGTTGCTCTATTCGACAGACGGAATCCGATACGAAACAGCTGCCGTTTACAACAGCCGGTTTTTAAGTACCGAGACGGTGGGCGGTTTTACCGGTACTTATTTAGCCTTATTCGCAGGTTCAAATCAACCAACCGGAGGTTATGCCGATTTTGATTGGTTCGATTATCAGGAATGCAGCCGATAAAAAAATGGTTTTCTACCTGAATAGTTCCGAATGAGTGCCTGTCCGGGTTTCGTTTCAGGGCGTATAAACGATCATTTACCGGGTAATGACAGATCGTTTACTCGTCATTCAATGAGTTGTCGGAGGCGAGTAAACGAGAGTAGGGCAGGCGGCAATTCAGAAAATACCAACTACTCTTTCTAAAATATACAGGCAAAAAAAGGGCGAATGTCAAAAAAACAGACATCGCCCTTTTTTAGAATAAAGCATCTATTATTGCATTGGTTACTCCTTTTGCCAATTGTATCGTTTGGCAGGAATCAGGTGAAGTAGTGCGGACCGGATAAAGAATCGATTGATATCTTCGGATGAGAATGGGTCAGTTGTTGTTGTAAGACGATTAAGAGCTTTCGTATTCATAATAGCTTGACTCTATCGATCTTTATTCTATACGTATCACTTCTTTAAAGTTATTCTCTACC
>CAMTOW010000383.1 GCA_947074245.1 uncultured Bacteroidales bacterium
ATGAAACCGTGATTCCATTCAAACTGAATATCGAAAAGAAAACCGTCGCTACGGTAAAAGTGGAGCCTCGTGACGAAGTCTTGATCAAACCGCAGATATCGGGGATCATCACCGAACTGTATAAAGAAGCAGGACAGCGCGTGAAAAAAGGCGACGTGCTCGCTAAAGTGAAAGTGATTCCGGATATGGGACAGCTGAACTCGGCGCAAACCAACGTGAAAAGCTCTAAGATCAATCTTGAGCAGGCTAAAAACGATTATGAGCGTATCGGTGAACTTTATCGCAATAAAGTGGTATCGAAAGAGGAATATGAGAAAAGCGTGACCGCATATGAAAATGCCAAAGAAACGATGCAGTCGGCACAGGCTAATCTGGAAATCGTAACGGATGGTATTTCGAAGCGATCGGGCGAATTCAACAATACAATGGTAACGTCTACCATCTCGGGGATGATTCTTGACGTACCGGTGAAAGTTGGGAACTCGGTAATCTTATCGAATACGTTTAATGACGGTACAACCATCGCATCGGTGGCAGATATGGGAGATATGATTTTCCGAGGAAATATCGACGAAACGGAAGTGGGCCGTATTACGGAAGGGATGCCGATCACATTAACCGTGGGAGCATTGCAGGATCATCAGTTTGACGCAACGTTGGAATATATTTCGCCCAAGAGTACGGAAGAGAACGGTGCGATCTTATTTGAGATCAAAGCAGCCGCTACTATCCCGGATTCGGTTTTCGTACGCGCAGGTTACAGCGCCAATGCGGAGATTATCCTCGCTCGTCGCGACTCCGTAGTCGCATTACCGGAAAGCACGATCGAATTCGTATCCGACAGCGCATTCGTATATGTTCTGACCACAGAAGCACCGGAAGCTGTTTATGAGAAAAAAGCGGTAAAAACCGGTTTATCGGATGGAATCAATATTGAAATCCTAGAGGGTGTAGACACATCGATGAAAATACGCGGTAACAAACAAATGAACAAATGATTATGAAAATACGCTATCTAATCCCGTGTTTATTGCTGAGCTGCGCTTCGATGTCGGCGCAGAAAAAATGGACACTCAAAGAGTGTATCGATTATGCCATCGAAAATAACATTGACGTGCAGCAACGTCAACTGGAAATGGAAAATCAGGCCATTCAGGTGAATACCGCTCAAATGAGCCGATTGCCGAACCTGAATGCCAATATGGGCGAACAGTTCGGATTCGGGCGAAGTCAGGATCGCGATAATAAGATCGTGGACAATACCTCTTCGATGACATCGATTAACGTATCGACCTCCGTTCCGCTCTTTACCGGATTTCAGATTCCGAATCAGATTAAGATGAAGAAACTTGACCTGGCAGCGGCTACGGCTGACTTGAATAAAGCCAAAGAGGATATTTCATTAAGTATTACGTCGTATTTCCTCCAAGTACTCTTCTACAAAGAGTTGCAAGCGATCGCCATTCAGCAAGTAGATCTGACGCGCCTGCAACTGGAACAGACGCAACTACTCGTTGATAACGGAAAAGCTGCCATATCGGAACTTTATCAGGTGCAGGCACAACTTGCCAAAGATGAATTGTCGCTTACGGAGAGTAACAACAATGTGATGCTCGCTTTGCTGGATCTGAGCCAAGTGCTGAACCTGTTTAACGATAGCAGTTTCGACATCGAGATGCCTGATATCACCCAGTTATTTCTATCGGATATGAAAGATCTGATATCGCCCGAAAAAGCATATGAAACATCGTTGGAGATACGACCTTCGATTCAAGCTGCGAAATATCGCCTACAAAGCACGCATAAATCGCTTAACATCGCAAAGTCGCAATATTACCCATCTTTGAGTTTATCGGCGGGATACAGCACGAATTATTATTACAATTATAATCTGCCTGACGGATATCAGAACTCTTCGTTCGGTAACCAGCTAAAGAACAACGGAAGCGAATCGATCGGATTGTCACTAAGCATTCCGATCTTCAATCGGTTTTCGGTGCGGAATCAGGTGCGTCAGACGAAGTTGAGCATCGAGTCGCAAAAGCTTTCGCTTCTGAACGCACAACAAACCTTGTATAAGGAGATTCAACAAGCTTACTATAACGCTTTCGCATCGAAGGATAAATTCAAATCGGCTGAAAAAGCAGTAGAGGCCGCACAGGTATCGTTTGAGTTTGAAGAAACGAAATTTACTAATGGCCGATCGACGTTCCTGGATTATACGAATGCCCGTATCTTGTTGGAGAAGGCTCGTGCGGAAGAAGCTCAAGCAAAATATGAATATATTTTCCGAACCAAAATTCTCGATTTTTACAACGGGCGCCCCTTGTATGAGAATTAAAAACAATCGGTATATCGTGAGGAGTGACTTTACTGAACCAAGAATGATCTAATTCTGAAGGATCGGATTTTTAATATATGTCATCAGAAATGTTGATATTATAAAAAGAGTAAATTAAAATCCGATTCGAAAATTTAGATCTATATTAGATATAAAGTAAGCATATTGGTGGCTTCGGCTTCTAGTATATTTTCCTTAATTGAATCTTAAAATTCCCTTGTAACGGATTGCATTTCGGTGTATCCTTGCAAGGGTCTTTTGTTTATTGACGGCTTGAGAAAGTGGGATTTGGGAAAGATGTATGGAGTTTAGGAGCTATTCCTCATGATCGGAAAACAAATGAGAATCGAGTTGATTCGCAAAGAGAAGAGTCTTGGATATGTGAGGGCTTCTAGAACCAGTGAATGATGTAAACCGTGATCAGAATCGTTTTGTGATCTTTGGCTATATATTTCTGCAATATAAACTATACAATCTCTACCAATCTCCGGAAAAAGAAAACCCCTCCAACCGAATTAGATTCAGTTGGAGGGGATATTCTGTTCC
>CAMTOW010000384.1 GCA_947074245.1 uncultured Bacteroidales bacterium
AAAACTCCAACAAAACGGAGAGACAAAACAACCGAAAGAGCTGGTTTGCACGACAGACTCGATGTTGCTGTTCGAATATCCCGTCGGAACGATCTCCGAATCATTCCTCTTTGAAGTAGAATCGAAGGGTACGGTTTATTCACTCGGAATGGTGATGAACCCCGAAGCGGTTCGGCCCGGATTTGAACGACCGCAGGATCTGGACGCCTATTGGGATCGACAGAAGGACCAGTTGCGTAAAACCCCTTTTTCGGTTCAACTTGAAAACGTCATTCCGGTGTCGGATGGTTACGAATGTTTTGAAGTGTGTATCGAATGTCCGGGAACGGAATCGGTACGCGGGTATATCGCCCGTCCGAAAGGTAGAACCAATGGCTCTCTCCCGATCGTAATCAATTTTCATGCCGCCGGAGTGAAAGGGGATTGGTGTCGTTCGAAATCCTCAATCGCCCTCGATTTGGCGAAACGGGGTAACGGTGCGATCGCTTTCGATATGAATGCGCACGGGATGTTGAATGAGCAACCGGAAGCATATTATGAAGCGCTGGAGGAGGGATTGTTGAAAGATTATTATCAGAAAGGAGTCGATGATTTGGAAAACAATTACTTCAAGGGGATGTATCTGCGACTTCTGCGAGCGATCGATTATGTGACCGGTGATTCGCTTTGGGACGGCAAGAGAATTCTTACCATCGGCGAAAGTCAGGGTGGAGGGCAGGCGTTGGCTGCCGCCGGATTGGACGAACGGGTTTCGGCAGTAGTCGCCATCGTCCCGGCTATGTGCGACTGGGGAGCCGCGATACCCGATACGGAGAGTGGTTGGCCGCAACCGATGACCATGACGGGAGATGAGACGGGCAAGACACGCACGTTGCCCTATCTGGACGTCGCTCAGTTGTTGTCGCGTTCGGACGCGGAACTGTTTGTGGAAATCGGCCTGATCGACAGAATCTGTCCGCCCACTTCGATCTTCGCGGCGATAAATGGCAACAACGGTCCCAAAAACATATTATCGGTACCTTACCGCACTCACCATTTGGAGCAGCCTGCCTATCAGAAGCTCTGGGAAGAGCAGGTATACAAGCCCAGAGAACAATTCATTGACGATTATTTGCGATAATCCCTTATTTCTTAAATCTCATTTTTCATGAAACGCATCTATATTACCTTATTCTCACTCATGCTGACGCTAATCGCAAAAGCGGAAGTTCAATCCAATGAATATTTACGGAAAGGATGGGAAATACTCTATACCAATCCTACGTTGGCGATCCATTACGGGGAGCAGATCTTATCTAAAAAAGACAAAACCCAAGATCGGGAGCTGATCGCGGAAACTTACCTGCTACTGGCTCAGTCGGAAAAACTGTTGGGTGATTTCGATACGAGTTTGAAACATATCTATGAAGCATTGGATATTTGCCCTTCGGGCAGTCGCAATACGCTCGGACAACTTTACCTGCACGCCTCATTTACCTACAGTACGATCGGCGATCATGTAAAAGCGATCGACTTCAATGAAAAAGCGACCGCTTTGTATAAAGTATTGTCGGATTCGTTGAAATTGGCCGACTGCTACAATACCCGCGGATTGATTCACTGTAACCTGCATGAATTTCCCGAAGCGGAACAGTTCTTTCAGAAATCGCTCGCGCTCAACCGTAAATTCAAGAATCTGAAAGCCGTAGCCGCCAATCTGAATAACCTGTCACTTTATGAAGGTATTCTGGAGGAGAAACTCGGATATCTGAATGAAGCGATTACGATCAATAAGAATCTTCTGGCGAACTGGGCTTTGGGCGAAAACTATAACAATACGGGTAAGCAATATTATTTCGCAGGTAATTATACGGAGGCTCTTCATTGGCTGAAACAGGCCCGTGAAGTTGCCGAACAGATCGAATCGAAGGAATTGATTTGTGATAATTTCGAATATTTATCCTGGGTATATTATGAGATGAAAGACTACAAACGGGCATACGATTGCCAATCGTCGCTCCTGCTGCTACGTCAGGAGATGCAAAATACCCATAAGTTGCGGAATATCGAACAGAATATGATTCAGAAGAAACTGGAGGCGGAAGAACATGACAACCGAATCCGGGCGCAGGCGTATGAGATTCAGTTGTGGCGGCGCAATAGCATTCTGCTGATCGCGCTGTTGCTGATCTTATTGATTCTTACCGCTTATGTGATGCTCTGGTACAAACGTCGCAAGAATATCGAATTGATGGAATCCAAATATCAATTGGAGCAATCGGAGCGATCGATCGCCGAACTGAAATTGTCGCAACACAAACAAGAGCTGCAGATCGTACGGGAGGAACGGGATATAAACCGACATGAACTGACCACTTTCGCTGTATTTCTGAACAGCAGAAACGAGTTGCTTGACCGGATCCGTGAAATGGTGAAAAGCGGATATCGTCTGCCGGAGGGAGAATTGCCGGGATACCTAAAAAGAATCAACGCTTTCATCGGTCAATGCCAGAACAACGATAAGACGAACAGCACGCTTCTGACCAGCATTGAAGAAAAAAATACCGAGTTCATCAATCGGTTGCTTCATTTGCACCCCGAACTGACTGCGGGAGAAAGATATCTGGCAACCTTGTTGAGGATTAATCTTTCGACAAAAGACATTTCATTGCTTACCGGACGGTTACCGAAGACAATCAACATGAGTCGCTATCGGTTACGCAAAACACTTAATCTGGATAATGAAACCGATTTGAACGAATATCTTCGAAAAATATAATCCGTTTCGGCTTCGAAACGACCTGTTCCGATCTGGAAATAAACGCTTCGGCAAGCACACAGCCGCTCGAATTCGACACCGAATCCGAGCGGCTGTGTTTTGTTTGTGTGAATCTGAGGCCGTGTTTTC
>CAMTOW010000385.1 GCA_947074245.1 uncultured Bacteroidales bacterium
AGAAGAACATTTTTTTGTTTGCATTTACTGCACTACTATTTACTACAGCTTGTAATTCAGACGATTCACCGATTGTTAAACCTGAAACTACGACAGAGTTGAAAGTGGAAGGAAATTTTAAACACACATTTCATCAGGTAGACTCTCTAATGCTCATCTTTGCGGATCAGGATGATAGCTCGATCAATAAATACAGAGGTAATATTTTCGTGGGTGATACAAAAACGGTATCGGTCGTAGAAAGCAGATACAACGTCAGCTCATACTCAAAAGTATTCCGTGGAAACTCTTCATGTTTCAATTTGAAAACAATGCCATTGTATGGAAAATTGAGTAATGTTGATATTAATGCGTCATCGAATCAAAATACGCTTACGGTAAACCCGATTACTTCGATGTTTATCATCCCTGCGAATTCGATATTGAAACACGAACTCTATGGTGAAGTAAATCCAAATGAGTTCTTCAACGTCGAAGATAAGATTGCTACATATACGTTTGGGGATGATAGTAAAGTTGCGAATGGTGTTGAGATATTACATAAACCGGTTACTTATACGTTGTTGGTGAATGATGTTGAATATACTCAGTTGGCAGAGATTGGGAAAGTTTATACGTTCAACGATAATCAGTTCGAAGTGTCTGATTTTTAAATAGATTTAGAATTATATAGAGATCTGAATCGAATACGGTCGATCAAGTAGGAGATTTGATTGCTACATATAATCACAAGAAAAGGGACTGATTTCAATCAGTCCCTTTTTTTATCTGGAATTTCAAGTTATCGAACGGGTTGTTGCTGTGTTACACAATGGATCATCCCTCCCTCGGCATAAAGATTTCGAGAGTCTATTCCTACCGCTTTACGTCCGGGATATAACTGTTGGATAATTTTAATCGCGATATCGTCATTGGGATCATTGTAGGTCGGTACAAGTACTTTATCGTTAGAGATATAATAATTCACATACGATCCGCGTATTCCCAGATTTTTCCCATAGGTAGTGATTACAGGATTTCGGCTCAAGGGCAGATTCACATATTGGTAAGGTTGTCCCTCTTGATTTTTAACATTGTAAAGATATTCGATGTCTTCGTCGGGCAACTCCCAGTATTGAAGATCCGTTTTGCTCATGGTTATGATTTGATTGTTCTCCCCGAATCGGGCGAATCCGTCAATGTGCATATCCGTAATGTCTAGTCCTGCCACACCATCGAGCCAAATGAAATGCGTTGCTCCCAAATAGCTGGTGAATAATGCTTCGGCTTGCGATTGTGTCATTCCCGGATTTCGGTTTTTGTTGAGGATCGAACTTCGTGTCGCCATTAAAGATCCCCTTCCGTTAAGTTCTACGGCTCCTCCTTCTACGATCATTTTCTTATTGAGTTCCACGAATGGCATCTCCAATGCCTTCGCGACTTCTGCGGGTATTTTCTCTCCGTAATTGAAAGGCTCTTTACCGCCCCATCCGTTAAATCCCCACCCTTCGATAGTCAGAGTTCGTGCTTTTTCAGAATAAACGAATATCGGTCCGTTGTCACGTACCCATACGTCGTTGGTTTTGAAAATATAGAAATCGATATTGCTTTGCGGAATCTGGTTTGCCGTTAGCGTGGATTGGATCTCTTGCTTAGCTTCTTCATTATAGGCGATGATATGAACTTTTTCACCAGAAACCAGCTCTCGTGTCATTTCGATCCATGTTGGTTCGAGATGATCCCGATAGCTCTCTCCGTATTGATACTTCTGAGGCCATTGCAGCCAGGTTCCCTCATGAGGTGCGCTTTCTGCGGGCATGAAATACTGGACGGTCGCCGTATTTGTATCCGGATCATCGTCGATCGGATCATTATTCTTGTGGTTGCAACTTGAAATCATGGTTATCACCAATAACGTATAGGGTATCATTTTCATCTTTTCGTTTTCTGTTTATGTTCATTGAAAAAATAAATGAAGAGACAGAGAAACCCTGGTATCGCAATCATTGCAAATACAACATCCGGATTGATGGATCGGATAGGTGACTGCCGGGTTCAAAATCGGTTCGTGTATATTGTTACATTCTAACACTCCGCTTTTGAATTAGTTTAAATGCGTCTTTTTGTACGGGTTGTTATGCCATAAGATAGCAGGGATACCGATCCGGTTTGATTTGATTTGATTTGATTTGATTTGATTTGATTTGATTGGGATCGGTAGTATCCGTTATTTCGGTTGATATGGAATGCAGAAAAGCACCTTTCTGTCTGCAAGGCAGGAGAAAGATGCTTTCTGTTCGTTTGTCGCCTGTTAGGCGGATATTTTTTGAAATTTCGTTCTTATTCTGTAAAGTCGAATATTCGTTACAGCTTCGGCGCGTGGTTGTAACAAACAGATAGGATGTTCCGAATTCATAATCATTCCGGTATCTCCGGTTGCGACTTGTTCACGGGTACTCTTCCCTCTGCTATGATTGACGCTCTGGCGTGCTTGTAGCTACCGTTGCTTGGGTATTCTAAATTTCATGCCCCAAGCAAGACGGTATATGTTTAGTTTTTCAGCCCATAATACCTTGAGTCTATAGCCGATATCATTTGCGTAAATAAAGATTATCTTGTGTTTTTACGGCCTTTTTTCATTTGCACGCAACCTCATTTGTATGCATAAGATGGGGGTACGAAATTGGAGAAATCTTTTTTCATAGATTAATAGGAATAGTATATTTCTGTATTTCTGTATTAAAGTTAAAGACGTATTCTCAGATATGACAATAAGTTTATAATGAAAAAATACTTATTTCATTAATAAACATGATAAAATGAATTTAAAATCAATGACAATGCAGTTGTGTTAGATCGGAAGAGCGTCGTGTAGGGAAAGAGTGTTAAGATTAGTGTA
>CAMTOW010000386.1 GCA_947074245.1 uncultured Bacteroidales bacterium
GAAATGACCTCTTCAATTTTCGATTATACAGATCGCGCCACTTGTCCTATTTTTGGTGATGCCGGAGCAGCTGTGTTAGTAGAGCCTACAGAAGAAGAAAATATTGGTGTTATCGACGCTTTGCTTCATACAGATGGTTTCGGATTGAAGCATCTTATAATGAAGGCAGGCGGATCAGTACAGATTCCTACTCATGAATCTGTAGATCGTGGAGAGCATTTTATTTATCAAGAAGGTAGAGTCGTATTTAAGTATGCCGTATCCTTTATGTCGGAAGCTGCTGCAGGTATCATGGAAAGAAATAATTTGTCTTTCGATGATGTTGATTGGTTTGTTCCTCACCAGGCAAACCAACGTATTATTGACGCTGCAGCAACTCGTATGGGAATTGATTCCGAAAAAGTTATGGTCAATATCCAAAAATATGGTAATACAAGCTCTGCTTCTATTCCATTGGCATTATCAGAATGGGAGTCTCGTTTGAAAAAAGGAGATAATATCATTCTTGCTGCTTTTGGAGCTGGATTCTCTTGGGGATCTATTTATTTGAAATGGGGATATGATACCAAATAATTTAAGATTATTAAAATAACCACCATATAGAAACGCATCCTCATAAGGGATGCGTTTTTTATGTATCTTTGTATTTCATTTATTCATAGGGTCTTGTTGCCTTTTGATCCTAAATTTTGTTTTTATGCACAAAGCAGGTTTTGTTAATATCGTCGGAAATCCGAATGTAGGTAAATCTACTCTGATGAACTCTCTGGTAGGAGAGCGTATTTCCATTATTACATCGAAAGCGCAGACCACTCGACACCGTATTATGGGTATTGTTAATACGGACGATATGCAGATTGTATATTCCGATACGCCAGGTGTTCTCGAGCCCAATTATAAACTTCAGCAATCCATGCTTGCTTTTTCTCAGTCTGCTCTTCAAGATGCCGATGTGTTGCTTTATGTAACCGATACGGTTGAGACGCCTACCAAGAATCAGAAGTTTATTGATAAAGTAAATGCTCAGTCAGCTCCGGTCCTTCTTGTTATCAACAAAGTGGATCTTACCGATCAAAGCAAATTGGAACAACTGGTTTCTCAATGGAAAGAGATCTTACCCAAAGCTGAAATTATTCCATTGTCCGCTTTAGCTAAGTTTAATGTCGATTATCTTTTAAAGCGTATAAAGGAACTGATGCCCGAATCACCTCCCTTCTTTGATAAAGACGCACTGACCGATAAGCCGGCTCGCTTTTTTGTTACAGAGATTATTCGGGAAAAAATTCTTGAAGTATACGATAAGGAGATTCCTTATGCATGCGAGGTTGCCGTAGAGCAATTTAAAGAAAGCGACAATCTGATTCATATCAATGCGGTGATCTTCGTAGAACGAGATTCTCAAAAAGGAATTATCATCGGCCGACAAGGTACGGCATTAAAAAGAGTCGGGACGCTTGCTCGTAAGGATATTGAGAATTTCTTTCAAAAGACGGTCTTCTTGGTGTTGCATGTGAAAGTAGAGAAAGATTGGCGAAGCCGAGAAAATAAGCTGAAAAGCTTTGGCTATACGCTTGAATAAATGAATTTCGATTAAGAATCTAACAAAACGCCTGTGTTAGTCGTTATCACTCAAAAGATCTAATAATTTATGGGAAATATCGTAGCAATCGTAGGGCGCCCGAATGTTGGTAAATCTACCTTGTTTAACCGTCTAACCGAATACCGAGCGGCTATCGTAATCGAATTGGTCGGAACGACTCGCGATCGACAATATGGTAAAGTGGAATGGGGGAAAAGAGAGTTTTCTCTGATTGATACCGGTGGTTGGGTAGTCAACTCTGATGATATCTTTGAAGAAGAGATCAACAAACAGGTATCTGTAGCTATGGAAGAAGCGGATGTAATTCTTTTTGTAGTAGACATTATAAATGGAACGACCGATTTGGATGATGAAGTAGCGCATATACTTCGTCGTTCACCGAAGCCGGTGATTCTAGTGGCAAATAAAGCCGATAATTTCGATATGCATTATGGCGCCGCAGAATTTTATTCATTAGGTTTAGGGGATCCGTTTCCGGTTTCTGCTATCAGCGGATCTGGAACGGGAGATCTGTTAGACGTTATCATATCAAAATTCAGTAAAGACGAAGGCGCAGAGATTATCGAAGACCTACCTCGTTTTGCTGTGGTTGGACGCCCGAATGCAGGGAAATCTTCAATTATTAATGCCTTTATTGGTGAAGATCGATACATTGTAACGGATATCGCTGGTACGACTCGTGATTCTATTTTCACAAAATACAATAAATACGGCTTTGATTTCTATTTGGTAGATACAGCAGGTATTCGTAAAAAAGGAAAAGTCGTTGAAGATATCGAATATTATTCGGTGATTCGCTCAATTCGTTCTATTGAGAATTCCGATGTCTGTATTCTGATGATTGATGCGACTCGTGGTGTTGAAGCTCAGGACTTGAATATTTATCATCTTATTCAGAAAAATAAGAAAGGGTTAGTCGTTTGTATCAATAAGTGGGATTTGGTTCAGGATAAATCTACGAAAGCGATTAAAGAGCTGGAAAACGCCATTTATGAGCGATTTGCTCCATTCACCGATTTTCCGATCATTTACACTTCTGCAACGACAAAGCAACGTATTTTTAAAGTTTTGGAAACTGCAGTCCAGGTTTACGAAAATCGCAAACGTCGCATTCCTACAGCCAAATTAAACGAATATATGCTCGAAATCATAGAGCGTTACCCACCACCGGCACATAAAGGAAAATATGTGAAGATTAAATATGTAACTCAGCTGAAGGAGTCTCAGGTACCTACATTTATTTTCTTCTGTAACTTGCCGCAATGGATTAAAGATCC
>CAMTOW010000387.1 GCA_947074245.1 uncultured Bacteroidales bacterium
TGTTAAAGAGCACGTATCGTTTTATGCAGATGCCAAACCCCACTTCAATACGCTATCGACGGTCGTTCGCAAATTAGAAGAGAAAGGCTATCTGGCACACCAGACATACGGGAATACTTATCAATGCTACGAAAACATTAACGAAGAGGGATATAAGAAAAATACATTGAAAAACGTGATCAGAAAATACTTCAACAACTCGTTTCTGAGCGCTGTCTCCTCCCTAGTCAAAGAAGAGGAAGTATCATTGGATGACTTGAAGGAACTGATTGAGGAAGTGGAAACGAAAAACAAGTAAACCGACCTTTTAAACCATCACACCATGGGAACCTTATTTGTGTACATACTTAAATCGGCTTTATGCCTTGCCCTATTTTACCTGTTTTACAAACTGTTGTTGAGTCGCGAAACGTTTCATCGCTTCAACCGCGTGGCATTGCTAACCATCCTGATCGGAGCATGGGTAACACCCCTCATCGCTCTCACCGTAAAACAGCCTACGGATATGGCACAAGCCATGATAACCCTGGAACAACTGATTGACCTGATGCAGCTCAATAATCCGGAATCAGTTGTAGAAGCAGACCAAATACCACTTGCAGGCAGCTCTACACATTGGGCGATATACGCTCTAATCTTTATCTATTTCGGAGGGATCGCCTTGTTTGCGGGCAAACAAATTTTTTCATTCGCCCGACTTGCGATACTGATTCATTCGAACAAAAAAGAGAAACTTCAAGACGGAATAACCCTATGTGTCCATCAAGAAAACTATTCGCCATTCAGTTGGATGCGTTATATCGTAATCTCGGAGAAAGATTTGAAGGAGAACGGATGCGAAATTCTCATCCACGAAACGGCACATATCCAACATCGACACTCCCCAGACATTATTCTTTCGGATTTATGTATTCTGTTTCAGTGGTTTAACCCGGCGGCATGGCTATTAAAGGATGAGTTGAAAACTATTCATGAATATGAAGCAGACGAGGCTGTATTAAGACAAGGTGTTGATGCAAAACAATATCAACTATTATTAATAAAGAAAGCTGTTGGCACAAGGCTCTACTCTATGGCCAACAGCTTAAATCACAGTACACTAAAAAAACGTATTACTATGATGTTAAAAGAAAAATCCAGTCCATGGGCACGGTTGAAGTATCTTTACATACTTCCGTTGGCAGCAGTTACAGTAACCGCCTTTGCCCGTCCTGAAATCTCAGAAACAATGAATGAGATTTCCAATGCTAAAATTAGCGATTTAATATCAACTGATGAAATCGCAAACCAGGAAATCGTTCACTCCAGACAGCAAGCAGACCCAACATCGGTACCACAAGTTCCGGAAAAACAACAGAGCGAGAAAAAATCAGTTGTGAGTTCAAATGAGGTATATAGTGTAGTTCAGCACATGCCTGAGTTTCCGGGAGGAATGAAGGCGATGAAAACCTATATACAAAATAACCTAAAAGTGCCGGAGACGTATAAAGAGCATGCCCGAGTGATCGTGCAGTTTGTGGTAAACGAAACGGGAAAAGTGACCGATGCAAAAATTATACGCGGCATAGACCCCGAACTTGACGCAGAAGCGATCCGGTTAGTAACCCATATGCCCAACTGGAATCCGGGGACACAGAATGGAGAAAATGTGAAATGTAAATACACTCTTCCGATCACATTTAACGAGAAAAATAAAAATGACGCGTCCCAAGCAACTGAAAGCTGGAATCTATCTCAACCTCTGGTATATATCGACGGGAAAGAAGTGAGCCGAGAAGAGATGAAATCTATGGACCCCTCTTTATTTGATCATATCAATATTTTGAAAGATGATAAAGCGATTGAAAAATATGGAGAAAACGGGAAGAACGGTGTCATCGAAATCACTTTAAAATAACCAATGGGTCTAACTGCCGAGCAACGAAGCGACATTTGACTTAGCAACCGGATATCGCTACTGCAATCGATCCTTAACCGATGTATTCTTATCGGATAAAACCAAGAATACTATTTGAATTGAAAAAGAGTGTCGGACATCTGTTCAGACACTCTTTTTTAGTTTATGAAAGCAGAGGTTGCATCTAAAACCAGAATGAACCGATGGAACTCACTCGCGGACGTATTTTATGGATTTTTGCTTGAGTAGAGATTCGAACACTTCCATTCGATGGGGAGATAGCGACAGATCGCACTGAATGATATCTCCCGAAGACTGATAGATAGCGATAACCGAATCGGAAATCCGGATCCGAAGGATCTGATCAAACGACAAGCGTTTTTTCTTCAAGCGATACTGCCAGACAATCAGGTGAGTGGATGTGAATTTCAAAACAAAATCATCGAAAAAAAGCAGACGTGCCAACACGATGGTCAGCCCAAAATAGATCATATAATTGATTCCGTCGAGCGAAACATCGCCCGTTTGAGAGATCCCGATCACAATGAACAGAAGAGCGAGAATAGCGGCAGAAATCGTTTCCATATTGAAATAAGAACGACGACCAAACATCAAGAGGGAACCCTTGTCACGCCTAACGCGATATACAATGAGCTTTATGAGATAGAGGACAAAAATCAATGACAGAAGGCCGAAAAACCAAAGATTTTCGGTTGAGATACGGGCATAAAACGTTTCCATGAAAAGTATTTTTATTGTATAACAATCGTATTTAAAAATATATTTCGGAAAAAGAGAAAATCGATGTTAAATGTAAATTGAGGCTCGATTTCGAAGTGTTCAAAAAACAGAACACATATTGCAAGAAAAGATAAAAATGAGAACAAGCACCGTCCACATCTAAACACAAATACCTAATAAACAACATATTACAACCACACCCAACCGATTGAAAACCGTCAGGCAGAAAA
>CAMTOW010000388.1 GCA_947074245.1 uncultured Bacteroidales bacterium
CGGGAGACGAATGAGAAGGTTCAGGGGCAGTGGGATTATTTTGAGCGTATTCAGCACAAACGTAGTCGAGCTTTTAAGAAAGAATGCGTAAAATAAATTTTATCTTTGCGCCACTTTTGATTGTTTGAGTTAATATCTATTAAATGGATATTAACTCAAACTTGTTTATTGCCTCTGCGAAAAAGGCTGTTATCTCCTCATTCCGTGCTCTATAACACGCCATGATCTGATAATGCAATTCCAATTTACGGCTTGCTTTCTAACAGATTTATAAAACGGAAAATGAATCAGTTTTTACCTCAGTCCCTTACTGCATTCAAGGGATACACATTTGACCAGTTCAGGAAGGATCTGGTCGCAGGTATAATCGTCGGAGTCGTGGCACTCCCCCTCTCCCTGGCTTTTGCCATCGCTGCCGGAGTATCTCCGGAGAAAGGTCTGATCACTGCGATCGTGTTCGGTTTCATCGTTTCGGCGTTGGGCGGATCGAAGACGCAGATCGGAGGCCCTACGGGCGCTTTCGTCATGATCGTATCCAGTGTTTACATGCAGTTCGGTCTTTCCGGGCTTATCGTCGCCTCCGCCATGGGGGGACTGATCCAGATCGCGATCGGCGCCTTGCGTCTGGGCAACATCTTCAAGTACATTCCCTACCCCATCATGATCGGGCTCAACACCGGTATCGCCATCTCCATCTTTTCGTCGCAGATCAAAGACGCGTTGGGGCTTTCGGCGGGTATATCGCCCGAAGGCGAAGTGATCCCGCTCGATCTTCCGCTCAATCTGCTTGAGAAATGGATGGTTTATTTCCGGCATATCCATACGATCGAACTCACTACCGTCTTGGTGACCGTGGTGACCATTCTGATCATCATCTTCATCCCCCGTCTTCTGAAGAAGTTTCCTCCCTACCTGTTTGCCGTGATCGTGGTTACGGCAGTCGCTTATGTGTTGAAACACTACGCGGGCATTGAAGGAATCACCACCATCGGCGACCGTTTCAGCATCGAAGGATCGTTGTCGCTGACCGGATTCGAATTTCCCGATATGGATACGATCGAAAAACTGTTTCCTTCGGCAATCACCATCGCGGCGATGGGTGCGATCGTTTCGATCGTATCCTGTTCGGTGGCAGACGGAGCCACGGGCGATCGCCATAACTCCAATACCGAACTGATCGCCGAGGGGATCGGAAACATCGTCACCCCGATTCTGGGCGGTATCCCCGCTACGGGAGCCGTGGCGCGTACGATGGTAGGCATCAGCAACGGCGGGCGCACGCCATTGGTGGGTATCATCCATTCGGTGATCGTTTTGCTGATCCTGCTGTTTCTCGGATCGCTTGCCCAGCATATCCCTACCGCCTGCCTGGCCGGCATGCTGGTCGTGGTAGCCTACAACATGGCCAATTTCAAGACGCTCCGTTCGCTGATGAAGAATCCGAAATCGGATATCGCCGTTTTGTGGACCACTGTGGCCCTTGCCGTTATCTTCAATCTGTCGGTAGCCGTAGAGGTGGGATTGTTGATGGCTGTATTGCTGTTTTTGCGTCGTGTGGCCGAAACGACTCAGGTATCGGTGTTACGTGGCGAAATTCATGTGCTGGAAGGCACCGACGCTCCCGATCATCACGATGAGAAGCTCAACCTGGCCAAAGGGGTCGAGGTGTTCGAACTCGACGGCCCATTCTTTTTCGGAATGGCCAATAAGTTCGATTCGGAGATGCGTATCATCGGCGATAAGCCTCGTATCCGTATTTTGAGGATGCGTAAGGTGCCGTTTATCGACTCGACGGGTATCCACAACCTGGAGATGTTCATCAATCAGTCGCGCCAGGAACACATTCGCATCATTCTCTCGGGCGTACGTCCCGAAGTGCGTCTGACGCTCGATAAGAATCAAGTGTCGCAACTGATCGGCGAAGAATACATATTCGATAATATCAACGCTGCCGTGGCGAAAGCCAACGAGATGATGGAGCGGATCCATCAGAGTAAGAATCCGGGAAGCCCTCTCCATCACGAAGTGAATATGCAGGAGAGCATTCCCGAATAAACCAATTTGAATCTTAAATTTAGGCGTTGCTCGCAACGATCCGTATCGTTTCACCCAGGCGATACGTCGATGAGAGTCGCCCGTTTCTGTCAATACGAAAAGCATCTTTCTTAACTCTGCCGGTCAGAGAAGAAAGATGCTTTTTATTTATCCGTACGGGATCCGAATCCCGATGCAGTTTGAGATATCAGGCCGGAGTGAGAATCCGGTTTTACGAGCGGTTACACCTGAATGCCGGTGAAGTGTTTCAACAGCATACCGATCAGGAAGCTGATGCCCGCTACCGTGAAGCTGATGATGGCCATGTGGAGGAATCGTTTCCAGAATTTCTCCTCTTTCGTCACCGAATAGTAGAAGTTGAAGATCCCCACGATACAGACTCCGATAAACAGGGCGATGCCCAATGCCACGAACACGTTGTTGACGAACAGGAACGGCGATAAGAGGAAAACCACCGTCACCAGATAGGTAAAGAAGCAATAGGCAGCCGCCTTCATCGGTTTGATCCGGTTCTCTTCCGTCTTGGCCGACATATATTCTGAGGCACCCATCGACATCGCCGCCGCGATCCCCGCGATGGCGCCCGCCATCAATACGATCGTATGCTTCTGAAACGCGAAGGCAAACCCCGCCAGCATCCCCGTAAACTCAATGATGGCATCGTTCATCCCCAACACCACCGCGCTGAAATATTGCAGTTTTTCCTCTTCGATCTTTTCAATCAGGATCTTTTCGTTTTTCTCTCCTTCCGTAATGCCTTTTTGCTCAACCAACTGTGTTCTTATTTCATGTAAACGCTGCGCACCAGGTTG
>CAMTOW010000389.1 GCA_947074245.1 uncultured Bacteroidales bacterium
ATAAAATTCCATTTCTCAGTATAACAACTTCGCGGAACATTCTGCTTAATAAAACTCAAACGTTATGATTCGAATCTTTTTCCCGACCGGAGTGATTCCTTTCCCAAACCGGAGTAGCTCCTTTTCACGACCGGAATGATTCCGATTGAAGATCTGGCAAATAAGACGGAATCTTGTCTTGTCTTGTCTTGTCTTGTCTTGTCTTGTCTTGATTCGATCGAACAGGGAGTAAACCCAAAAACGAACCTTCAAAAAGACGTTTCATCGGTCGACACCGAACCATCGGAAAACGGAAACCTATTCAACCCAATCCTGCACAAACCGGCAGGCAGAAACAGAACAATCAGGCAGGAAACCGAAACGGTCGACTCCAAAAACGCGATAAGCCTCACCGGAAATCTCCGGCAAGGCCTATCATCTTATCTATTTTATGCTTTCAAGAACGTTCGGAGGAATGATTTCCGGAACGATCACAGAAAGATCAATGTTGTGGTTTTCTGTCTCCAGAAGGGCGGTTGTTCGGACGACGGTCGTTGTTGTAACGACGGTCACCGTCGCGACGCTCCGGACGATCTCCGTGCGGACGCTCCGAGCGTTCCGGACGTTCCGGCATACCTTCAGGACGTGGAGTAAGCGCTTTCATTGAAAGACGGAACTTACCTGTTTTCTTATCCACTTCCACCAGTTTCACAGTCAGTTCATCACCTTCTTTGATACCTGATTCCTCCATCGTTTCGATGCGGTTCCAGCTAATCTCCGAGATATGAAGCAAACCATCTTTGCCCGGCATGAATTCTACGAACGCACCGAACGGCTGGATCGTTTTCACTTTACCTGTATACGTCTCACCTTCTTCCGGAACAGCGATGATCGCTTTCACTTTCGCTACGGCACCTTCGATCGACTGACGGTTTGAAGCAGAAATTTCTACGCGACCCTGGTTTTCGATCTCTTCGATCGTTACCACAGCTCCGGTAGCTTCCTGGATTCCCTGAATGATCTTACCACCAGGACCAATGATCGCTCCGATGAATTCTTTCGGAACCATGATCACTTCGATACGTGGAGCATGATCTTTCAATTCCTGACGAGGTTCGTCCATCGTGTCGGTAATGATACCCAAGATGTGTTCGCGACCCGATTTCGCCTGGTTCAACGCCGTTTCCAAGATTTCGTAAGAAAGACCGTCTACTTTGATATCCATCTGTGTAGCGGTGATACCTTTCGAAGTACCTGTCACTTTGAAGTCCATATCGCCCAAGTGATCTTCATCACCCAAGATATCAGAAAGGACAGCGAATTTATCGCTACCGTTATCTTTGATCAGACCCATCGCGATACCAGAAACCGGACGTGTGATCTGTACTCCGGCATCCATCAATGCAAGCGTACCCGCACAAACCGTAGCCATAGAAGAAGACCCGTTGGATTCCAGGATATCAGAAACCAAACGCACAACGTACGGACAATCCGAAGGGATCATACGTTTCAAGGCGCGGTTTGCCAAGTTACCATGACCGATCTCACGGCGACCCACACCTCTTGAAGGACGAGCCTCACCCGTAGAGAACGGAGGGAAGTTATAATGAAGAAGGAAGCGTTCACGACCTTGGTTAAGCACCTCGTCGATAATCTTCTCATCCAGTTTCGTACCAAGTGTACAAGTCGTAAGCGACTGAGTCTCACCACGAGTAAATACGGCAGAACCGTGAGGTCCCGGAACGTAATCCACTTCGCACCAGATCGGACGGATCTGAGTGGTAGAGCGACCGTCCAAACGTTTACCTTCATCCAGGATCGAGCGACGCATCGCTTCTTTCTCCACATCGTGATAGTAACGTTTGATCAAGCCCAGATTTTCGGCTGCATATTCCGGATCAAGGCTTTCGATGTATTCCACAAGCACCGCTTTGAACGCATCACCGCGAGCGTGTTTGTTGGCATTTCCTTCAGACGCGATCGCATAAGCCTTATCGAAGCAAGCCGCGTGAACCGCTTTACGCAATTCTTCGTCGTTCTCTTCGTGGCAATACGTACGTTTCACCGTCTTACCGGCAGCTTCCATCAGTTCAAACTGAACGCGGCAGTGATCTTTGATGGCTTCGTGAGCCACTTTCATTGCCTCGAGCAGATCCGCTTCAGAAACCTCATCCATCTCACCTTCCACCATCATGATGTTTTCCATCGTAGCACCCACCATGATATCCATATCCGCCTGTTCTAATTCTTCGAAAGTCGGATTGATTTTGAATTCGCCGTTAATACGAGCCACGCGTACCTCAGAGATAGGGCCGTTGAACGGGATATCGGAAACAGCAAGAGCCGCAGAAGCCGCAAGACCAGCCAGGGCATCCGGCATCACCTCACCATCCGAAGAATATAGAGTCACATTCACGAAGGTATCCGCGTGATAATCGTCCGGGAAAAGAGGACGCAATGCGCGGTCAATCAGACGTGAAGTGAGGATTTCGTAGTCAGAAGGACGTCCTTCACGTTTTGTAAAGCCACCGGGAAAACGTCCGGCAGACGCAAATTTCTCTTTATAGTCTACTGACAACGGCATGAAGTCCACACCCGGACCCACTTCAGTAGCAGATACGACCGTTGCCAACAACATCGTACCACCCATTCTCACCTCGACAGCTCCATCGGCCTGCTTTGCCAACTTGCCGGTTTCGATCGTGATGGTTCTTCCATCACCGAGGTCAATCGTTTTAACAATAGGGTTAATCATAAATTTTATTTCTTATTCACTTTCTGTCAAATTGGGGCAAATATAACGAAAGTTTGTGGTAAAACTATTGAAAATGAAATAAAAATAAGTTCCCGGATCCCTATAAAAAGGCTTTCGAAC
>CAMTOW010000390.1 GCA_947074245.1 uncultured Bacteroidales bacterium
CTAATCTTAACACTCTTCCCCTACACGACGCTCTTCCGATCTCGCCTATCGATTGAGCATTCTTCTTGATCATGACTCGATATCTTTATGTTGTATAAGCGAAAATTCACCGTTTTCTACCGTATAGAGATTGAAACTCTGCGGCAAATGTCGGATAATTCGGTCTAAGTATTCCCGATTCGTATCCGTAATGAAAATCTGTCCGAATCGTTCGCTCGATACGAGCGTAATGATTTGCTCCACCCGGCTGGCATCCAACTTATCGAAAATATCATCCAGCAACAAAATCGGGGTCGTATTCCCCATTCGTTTCAAGAAGTCAAACTGCGCCAGCTTCAACGTCACAAGATACGTTTTGTTTTGTCCTTGCGATCCGATCCGTTTAATCGGATATTCGCCCAGATTCATTTCCAGATCGTCTTTGTGGATCCCTCGCGTGGTATACCCCAATGCTCGATCTCGTTCTCTCACTTCGGCAAGCATCGGAGCCAAATCTCCTTTCGCGCAGTGCGAGGTATAGGTCAGGCTCACGGCCTCTTTCCCTTGCGATAAGAATTCGTAGAACTCCTGGAAAACCGAAAGAAATCCATCAATAAATTTTTGGCGGCTTTCATAAACGGCTTTCCCGTACATCGCCATTTGTTCTTCCCAAATCTCAAAAAGCGAATCGTCCGTTACCGGAGGCTCCTGTTTAAGCAATGCGTTCCGCTGCTGAAGGGCCGTATTGTAGCGTATCAATGCGTCGAGATATTGCTTGTCAAACTGCGATATCACCAAATCCATAAATTTGCGCCGCTCTTCGCTTCCGCCTTGAATAAGCTCCGAATCAGCGGGCGACACCATCACCAAGGGGATGAATCCGATATGATCCGAAAGCCGGTCATACTCTTTCTTGTTCCGCTTGAATTGCTTTTTCGATCGTCGCTTCATTCCGCAATAGATCTCTTCGGTCTTATCTTCATGCCGATACAATCCTTGCAACATTAAGAAATCCTCTCCATGACGGATATTTTGCGAATCGATCACATTGGTGAAGCTTTTGCAAAACGACAGATAATACACCGCGTCAAGTAGATTCGTCTTCCCCATCCCGTTGTTTCCCAGAAAACAATTCACATTGGGCGACAGCAGCAAGTCCTCTTGCGGTATATTTTTATAATTTACGATTGACAGCTTTTGAAGTATCATGAATTTCGTTGTATTGGATTACAAAATTACACAAAAAGAACTTCCGATGGCAATACCTTTCATTGTGTTAAAAAAAAATCGTACGAAATTTCGTTTATTAAATATAAATAAATACTTTTGCCTGTCACTGGGAAATGGGTATCTGATTGCCGATATCCGGGTTTTATAAGCAGGAAAACACACCTTAACGTACCGATTCCTCGTTTACGATTCCTTCATTTTCACTACTGATTATTTTACGAATTTAATAGAACAATAAATATGGCAGAGCAACACAAACCAATTGACGGACTTGACGAAGTAAACGAAGCATTGTCCAAAACAGAACAGGCGATTGAGAAATATCAGAAACCGATCCTGATCACCGTTGCGGTGGCGGTAGTGGTTATCTCTTTGATTCTTTGTATTCGCCAATTCCATTTCATCCCGAAAGAGGCTCGTGCTCAGGATGAGCTTTTCAAAGGTGAGTTTTATTTCCAGACCGATTCGTTCCGCATTGCTGTAAACGGCAACGGTGGCGATTATATGGGATTCGAAGCCATCATCGACGAAAACGGTTCAACCAAAGCAGGCAACTTGGCGAAAGCGTATGCAGGAATCTGCTACATGCGTTTGGGTGAATATGACAAAGCGATCAAACACCTGAAAGGTTTTTCTGCAAACGACATCCTGATTTCACCGGCTCTGATCGGAGCGATTGGCGATTGTTATGTAGAGACTGGCAACGTTAAAGAAGGTATCAGCTTCTTTGAAAAAGCTGCGACGAAAGCTGACAACGAATTGCTTTCTCCAATCTATTTGAAGAAAGCAGATATCGCTTACAAAAGCATGGGCAACGAAACTGCTGCTCTGAAAGTATACCAAACCATCAAAGACAAATGGTCTACTTCAATGGAAGCTGCGGATATCGACAAATACATCGAAAGAGCAAGTCTTAAGAAATAAATAGAGTTTCATACTCTTTTCGTATCTTTGAGCCGCAAACGGCAACGTTTTCAACCGTTGCCGTTTGCGGCTCTCTTTTTTCCGGACGAATTATAACTTTAATACAATATAAGATATGGCAACCGCTTATCAGAACCTATCATCTTACGATCCCAACTCGGTACCCGACGCTTCTTCCATGCGCGTAGGTATCTTGGTGGCTGAATGGAACAGCAACATCACCGAACCCCTTCTGAAGGGCGCGATTGATACACTCGAGAAACACGGTGTGAAACAGGAAAATATCTATGTAAGTCGTGTCCCAGGTACGTTCGAACTCACTTTCGGCGCTCGCCAGATGGCTCTTCTTAAAAAACCGGATGCCGTAATCACGTTAGGTTGCGTCGTTCGTGGCGATACGCCTCACTTCGATTACGTGTGCGACGGAGTAACGCAGGGAATGACACTCCTCAACCTGGAGTTCGATATCCCGTTCATCTTCGGTGTTCTTACGACCGATAATATGCAGCAGGCTATTGATCGTGCGGGTGGAATCCACGGCAACAAAGGCGACGAATGCGCCGTGACCGCAATAAAAATGCACGATATGGTTTGCAAATTTAAATAAACCTATTATTTTTGCACCACGTTTGAAAAACAACGTGACGGGCGAATACCAGAGTGGCCAAATGGGGCAGACTGTAAATCTGCTGTCTTTCGA
>CAMTOW010000391.1 GCA_947074245.1 uncultured Bacteroidales bacterium
AACCTTCGAGTGCCCAAACCTCCATCTCTCCGAAACGCTGACCACCAAACTGTGCGTGGAAATACGGGTATTGGCCTGGCTTTAGTTGCCGCTGCTCGTCATTATAAACTGATTCTTACGATGCCCGATACCATGAGTATCGAACGTCGTAAACTGGTCGCTGCGCTTGGTGCCGAAGTGATTCTTACTCCGGGTGCGCAAGGTATGAAAGGTGCCATTCACGAAGCCGAACTTTTGCGCAACCGAATTCCCGATTCAGTCATTCTAAGTCAATTTGAAAATCCGGCAAATCCGTCAGTTCATTATGTAACTACGGCCGAGGAGATTTGGCATGCCACGCAAGGGAAAGTCGATATCTTTGTTTCCGGAGTCGGTACGGGTGGAACCATCACTGGCGTGGGGCGAAAACTCAAACAGTTGAATGAGAAGATCCGCATTGTTGCGGTCGAACCGGCCAAATCGGCTGTTCTTTCGGGCGAAGCTCCCGGTTCGCATCGTATCCAGGGCATCGGGGCAGGTTTCGTTCCTCCGATATTGGATATGAAAGTGATCGACGAAATCATGAAGGTAACCGAAGAACATGCGATACGCACGTGTCGCGAACTTGCCCTTACAGAAGGCCTTTTAGTCGGGTTCTCTTCGGGAGCTGCGGCTTATGCAGCTACCAAGTTGGCAAAACTGTCCGAAAACCAAGGCGCTACGATTGTCGCTCTGATGCCCGATTCGGGCGAAAGATACCTGTCCACTCCGTTGTTCGATTACGACCAGCCGGTGTAACCATATAGGTTTCAATAAAATTAAAACGGATATATTCCGCTCCTTATGGGTTCGGTTGCCGATATTAGGCAGCCGGACCCTATTTATTTTATATCTTTGCTCCCGAAAACGAACGAAACAGAACTTATCAGATATGATTTCAATTGAAGGACTTACCGTCGAATTTGGCGGAACACCTTTATTCGATGACATCACCTATGTGATCAATAAGAAAGACCGTATCGCTCTTGTCGGAAAAAATGGTGCCGGCAAATCGACGATGCTCAAAATACTTGCTTCTATCCAAAAGCCGACGGCCGGATCGGTCAATGCCCCGAAAGAGCTGACCATCGGATACCTGCCGCAGCAGATGGAGCACAACGATAGTCGCACCGTGCGTGAGGAAGCCGAACAGGCGTTCAGCCACATCTTCCGGATGGAAGCCCGTATCGAGCGCATGACGGCCGAACTGGCCGAACGTACCGACTACGAATCTCAGTCGTATCACGATCTGATTGATTGCCTGACTCATGCCAATGAAGAGTTGGCGATGATGGGTGGAAACAATTTTCAGGGCGAGATTGAGAAAACCTTGATGGGACTCGGTTTCAAACGTTCCGATTTCGATCGCCCCACTTCCGAGTTCTCCGGCGGATGGCGTATGCGTATCGAGTTGGCGAAGATCCTTTTACAGCGTCCCGATGTGCTTTTGCTCGATGAGCCGACCAACCACCTTGATATCGAATCCATTCAATGGTTGGAGAATTTTCTTTCATCTCATGCCAATGCCGTTGTTTTGGTTTCGCATGACCGGGCTTTTATAGACAATGTCACCAACCGCACCGTTGAGATCTCTCTCGGTCGTATCTACGATTATAAGGTAAACTACTCCAAATATGTAACCTTGCGCGACGAACGTCTCGAACAGCAGAAGCGCGCATTCGAGAATCAGCAGAAGCAAATCGCCGATACCGAAGATTTTATCGAGCGCTTCCGCTATAAAGCTACCAAAGCCGTACAGGTTCAGAGCCGTATCAAGCAACTCGAAAAGCTCGATCGTGTCGAAGTCGATGAAATCGACAACGCTCGCCTGCGTCTCAAATTCCCGCCGGCGCCTCGTTCGGGAGATTTTCCGGTCATTGCCGAAAACGTATCCAAAGCCTATGGCGAACAACTCATTTTCTCTCAGGTTGATTTTCGCATTCGTCGTGGCGAGAAAGTCGCGTTCGTCGGTAAGAATGGCGAAGGTAAATCTACGTTGGTCAAATGTATCATGAGCGAAATCGCCTATGGTGGCGAACTCAAATTGGGGCATAACGTCAAGATCGGCTACTTCGCGCAGAATCAGGCGCAGATGATGGATGGCGAAATCACCGTTTTCGATACCATCGATCGGGTTGCCGTGGGCGATGTCCGAACCAAGATCCGCGATATACTCGGCGCGTTCATGTTTGGCGGCGAAGCGTCCGATAAGAAAGTAAAAGTATTGTCGGGAGGAGAGAAGTCTCGTTTGGCGATGATCCGTTTGTTACTCGAACCGGTCAACCTTTTGATTCTCGATGAGCCTACCAACCACCTCGATATGCGTTCGAAAGATGTCCTCAAACAGGCGATTCGCGAGTTCGACGGCACCGTAATCGTCGTTTCCCACGATCGTGAGTTCTTGGATGGTCTGGTCGATAAGGTTTATGAATTCGGCAATCAGCGTGTGGTCGAACATTTGGGTGGAATCTATGACTTCCTCGAACGCAAGAAAATGGATAATCTGCGCGAATTGGAACGTAAACAGCAGGAGAGCCGCAAAGAAATTTCTGCCGAGAAAACTGAAAACAAACTATCTTATGAAGCGCGTAAAGAGATCCAACGCGAAATCAAGCGAATGGAACGCCAGGTAGGAGAAAGCGAAAAGAAGATCGCCGCTATCGAAGGCGACATCGCCGCGGTCGAAGAGAAACTTGCGTCACCCGAAGGTGCTTGTGATCAGTCGCTTTACGAACGGCATGGTGTATTGAAAAAAGACCTTGATACAGCTACCGATGTTTGGATGGACTTGAC
>CAMTOW010000392.1 GCA_947074245.1 uncultured Bacteroidales bacterium
AATTGATCTCTTATGCGCAGGGATTTTCTCTGATGAAAAAAGCGTCGGACGATTATGGTTGGCATCTTTCTTTGGGCACGATTGCCTCGATTTGGCGTGCGGGATGTATTATTCGCTCGGTTTTTCTGGATAAGATTAAAGAAGCATATCAATTGGATGGTTCTCTAAAAAGTCTTTTGAGTGATTTGTTCTTCATAAATGCGGTCAACGGATCGCTACCTGCGTGGAAGAATACGGTTGCGCTAGCTCTACAACATGATCTGGCTGTGCCGGCTCATAGTAATGCATTGAATTATTTCTTAAGTATCACTACCGAGAATTCCCCGGCTAATATGATTCAGGCGCAACGTGATTATTTCGGAGCGCATATGTTTGAGCGAGTGGATACCCCGCGGGGTGAGTTCTATCATGTAAACTGGAAATTATAATTGGTATGAATAAAATCGAGTCTTTGAATAATAAGCCCGATCCGTTCATTATGGTCATTTTCGGCGCTTCGGGGGATTTGACGACACGTAAACTGATACCGGCGCTTTTTCATCTGTATTGCCGGGGCTTGATGCCTGAACGGTTTTGTATCTTGGGCGTTTCTCGTACGGCGTTTACCGATGAGACGTTTCGCGATAAAGAGCAGACCTTGTTGGAAGCGACTATAGTAAACAGTAGTCAGAAAGCGCTTATCAGTTCGTTCTTTACCAATATCTTCTATTTGAAGATAAATACGATGGAAGAGTCGGAGTACGGAGTACTTAAAGATCGTCTGAGATCATTGGGGCAGAAATTGAACATTCCTGCTAATTATTTATTTTATCTGGCTACTCCGCCATCGATGTATGAGGTTATTCCTCAATATCTGAGCAAATATGATTTGCAAAAAGAGAAGACCGGAGAATGTTGGCGACGTATCATAATAGAAAAACCCTATGGTCATGATCTTGAATCGGCTCTGCGGCTCGATAAGATCGTTTTGAATGTTTTTAAGGAGCATCAGGTATATCGTATCGATCATTTCCTGGGAAAAGAAACGGTTCAGAATATTTTAGTTTTCCGTTTTGCCAATGGAATTTTCGAACCGTTATGGAATAGAAACTACATAAATTATGTAGAGATTACCGCGGTTGAGGATATGGGAGTTCTCGATAGGGGTGGCTACTATGATTCTTCGGGTGCGTTACGTGATATGATTCAGAATCACCTGATGCAATTGTTGGGAATCACGGCGATGGAACCGCCAGCCCAATTCAATGGAACGATGTTTCGAGATGAGGTGAACAAGGTGCTTCGATCGTTAAGACCGATGTCCGATGAAGACGTTCTTAAAGATGTCGTACGCGGGCAATATACGGAGGCGGTAACTCTCAAAGGCGAAATGAAAAGTTATCGCGAAGAGAAGAGTGTGAATCCAGATTCTCGCACGGAAACATTTGTGGCTATGAAGGTCTTTATCGACAACTGGCGATGGAGTGGTGTGCCGTTCTATATCCGTACCGGAAAAGCGATGCCTACCAAAGTTTCCGAGATCGTAATTCATTTCAATGCTACGCCTTATCAGCTTTTCGAGAAGCAATGTGCCGGCACCTATTGTAATAAATTGGTGATTCGTATTATGCCCGATGAGGGAATATTGCTCCAGTTCGGATTGAAAATACCGGGTAGCACCTTTGAGGTGAAACAGGTCAGTATGGAATTTAAATACGATAAATTGAGTCATACCTCATTACCGGAAGCATACGAACGTCTTCTTCTGGATTGTATGTTGGGTGATAACATGCTGTATTCCCGGACCGATTCAGTCGAAGCTTCTTGGCGTTTTATCGAACCGATTCTTCAGGTATGGCAGACCGACGAGAAATCTCCTCTTTATGGATATCCTGCAGGCACGTGGGGACCTCCCGAACAGAATGATCTTATGGATCATGGGCGTTCATGGACCGATCCGTGTAAGAATCTGACCGATTCGGATAATTATTGTCTTTTGTAATCGATACGGATAATCAACTCATAAAGGATTTTGTATGAAAATCATAATCTCCGATACATCCGTTGAGGCTTGTATTTCTCTTACCGAAAGCTTGATTGGCATTTTAAAAAACATTCCTTCGAGAATGATCAATATAGCCTTATCCGGCGGAAATACTCCTTCGCTTTTATTCGATATTTGGGTTCATCGCTATGAACATGAAATCGATTGGGAGCGCTTGTGTATATTCTGGGTAGACGAACGCTGTGTTCCGCCATCCGATCGAGAAAGCAATTATCGGATGACGGTTTTGCATTTGTTGAGTAAACTTCCGTTTAAAGAGAAAAATATTCATCGGATTCATGGAGAAATGCCGCCGCAGGGCGAGGCTCTCCGTTATAGTGAATTGGTGAAAATGTTATTACCCGCTGAAAATGGATGGCCGGTCTTCGATGTGATTTTGTTGGGTGCGGGCAGTGACGGGCATACCGCTTCCATTTTTCCCGATGCCGAAGGTCGGTTCGATGCTTCATTATGGTTGGGTTCCGACAAGAAGCCCGACTATTCCGATCAGCTTTATGTGCCGACTGTCAATCCGTATAACCATCAGAATCGGATTTCGATGTCTTTGGCTCTGATCAATCATGCGCAGCATGTTTTTTTCTTGATTACAGGTTCGGATAAAAGACCGGTCGTACATGATTTGATATACAAGACGAAGGTCTCACTCAATTATCCCGCCGCTTATGTTTGTCCGGCCTCCGGTAAGAAAGAATTATATCTCGATAACGAGGCCATATTCGACATTTGTAAGTGTGATTAATACGAGCTACCTTTGATCTTATTT
>CAMTOW010000393.1 GCA_947074245.1 uncultured Bacteroidales bacterium
ACAATTTTCAGTTCTCTGAATCGATCCCAATGCTCAGGAAATGGAGCCTCGATGTGCAGCAAACGAGTTGAGTCAACCGGATGCGACAATTACAAGCTTCGGGCATGAAGGAAAAAAGGTTCTATTAGCAATTCATTTTTGAAGATTCTATTATGTTTTCCATCTCCATGTACTCGGTCATTTATTATATAATGACGCAAATGAGCTAAATGTTGACGGATTTGGTGCCATCTTCCCGAATGTGGATAGCATGTAATGCGAGAGTAACGACAAGAAGAGTATTCTCCTAATGGGTAATGCATAACAAACCGTTCGCTTAGTTGAAAGTCTGTTTGGGCTGATTGTAAGTTTCCCCGGTCATTTTTGACAGGAAAATCCAACTCAATACGATCAGGAAACCAACCTCTCACCAAAGCCTGATACTCTTTATGAATTTTATTTTGGGTAAACATTTCGCCAAGATGTCGTGCTATCTCTGATGAAAAGGCAAATAGCAACACTCCGGAAGTGGGGCGATCTATTCTATGTATAGGATATAGATAACGACCGGTTTGTTCACGAAGTATTTGCAGAGCAAACAGTTCGTTTTCTTCTGCAATGCGTGTACGATGAACCAACAGACCGCATGGTTTATTGATGGCTATGAAGTAATCATCTTGGTATAAAACTTCTAAATTCATAGTGCAAACTTAGAGAATTTATCAGAGAAAAGCATCTTAATTAACAATCATTTAGTCACGTATACGCCATAAATAAAGAAAGGCTCCTACAGATAAATCCGTAAGAGCCTCTCTAGAAGCGTGGTCCCACCTGGGCTTGAACCAGGGACTCCCTGATTATGAGTCAGGTGCTCTAACCGACTGAGCTATAGGACCGGCACGACAATTGTCGATTGCGAGTGCAATATTAGTGCATTTTTTTGAATTATCAAAACATCAAGATTATTTAACAGATAAAAAAATTAGTTTTATCTTTGCTTGGTATTAATATAGAAGGATAGGAATGGAAGGTATTAAAAACATAATGTTCGATTTAGGTGGCGTGTTAGTCAACCTGAATCGCGAAGCTTGCCTTGAAGCTTATGAAAAAATAGGATTTACAGATATCCGATCATATTTGGGAGATTATGGCCAAAAAGGACCTTTTAAAGAATTAGAAGAGGGCAATATCTCCGTAGCAGAGTTTTATGACCAACTCCGTAAGTTGACCAATCAAGCTTCGGATGAAGAGATTGCTAATGCATTTAAGGCTTTTCTGGTTGACTTCCCGATTTCGAAACTTAAGATGTTGCGGGACTTAAAACAAAGAGGTTATAAAATGTTACTCCTAAGTAATACGAATGAGATTCTGTTCCCATTCATCTGTGAAACATTTTTCCGTCAGGAAGGCTATTCGATCGATTCATATTTCGACCAATTATTTCTTTCTTATGAGATTGGAGCTATAAAACCGGATCCACGAGTTTTTCAACATGTCATTGAACAGGGAGGTATCAATCCGGAAGAAACACTTTTCATTGATGATTCCGAAGAAAATTTAAATAGTGCAGCTCAAGTTGGTTTTGAAACGTACCTTGCTCTTCCCTACACTGAATTCAGCGGGATATTCAAACTAGAAAAAGAAGAGGCTGTTTATTAATCGGTCAGCGTTTCTCAAACTTCGAACAACGAGCAAAAAACAACTGAAATGATTAAGACGTGCAGATTGTGAACGAATCGCTTGAAATTGCTTCTTCGATCGGATTCATAGATGTACAAATTCAATCCGAATAACTTTAAACACGACTCGAACTAGCGATACCCGTTGAATATAGAAGCGGTATTGGCATAAATAAAAAAGCAACAATCTATTCGATCGTTTTGAATGGGTTGTTGCTTTTCTTTTGTTCTGAATAAACTTACCAATACCTATTGGTCGTTACCGAAAGGTAAATCATACAGATTCGGGAATAAAAGAACTCAACGATATAATCTTTATCCATGGTAGACAATGAGTCGTTAGATAATATATTCGGTTCGGTTTCCACAAACATTAAGAATCTTGACAGCAACCTATTATTCCATCATTAGATAATATATTCGGTTCGGTTTCCACCTATCTATATCATAGATGGAATAGGTAGGAGGAACTGGATGGTAGGAGGATATGGATGGCAGAAACGCGTTGACAATACGATTATCAAACCGGAATAGAAAGGGTAGCTTATTGGAAGCGGATGAGTCAGCATAAGATCTGGAATCATCATCGTTCAAATACGTATTATTAGAAACAAGCGCCGATAGGCAATCCGACTACACATAAATATCAATTGAATAGGATAAGACCGAGGGAAGATTAGATAAAGAAAGCCCGTTCGGGACATTACCTTTAATTAAGACAAAAGAGTCGGTAAAGAAGATTCAGAACCAATAAATAAGCCTTATTTTTGCAAAACAGCCAAAATCTAATCAGGAATTCATTTCACCCGTAGAACGATACGATCTGAGCAGACATTCATCCAGTTGAAAAATGGAAATCATCTATAATCCCGATAAACTACATACATATCCGGTAGCCGCGAGCATCGGTTTCTTTGACGGAGTCCATCGTGGGCACCGTTTTCTTATTGACCAATTAAATACCGAAGCAAGAAAAAGGGGTATTTCATCTGCTATCATCACATTTCGCAATCACCCCCGTAAACAGATCGATCCTGCATTTGCGCCTGCATTACTCAGCACATTTGATGAAAAGATCTCTTTGCTGGAGGAAACCGGCATCGAAGATCGGAAGAGCACACGTCTGAACTCCAGTCA
>CAMTOW010000394.1 GCA_947074245.1 uncultured Bacteroidales bacterium
GCAAGCCACCTAAATATACACTAATCTTAACACTCTTTCCCTACACCACGCTCTACCGATCTACAGACAAGGCAGCCATCCAATCGGATCCCGAAATGGAGAAAAAAATCGAGCAATTGCTCCAGAAAATGACGCTTGAAGAAAAAATCGGGCAGATGACACAGCTTACGCTCGACGTGGTGACCGTAGGTATGGGGCCATTTCATACGGAGTATCCGGTAAGACTGGATGAGGCATTGCTTGATACGGTTTTCAACAAATATAAGATCGGATCGATTCTGAACGTTCCCTCGGGGATTCCGCTCACCAATGAAGAGTGGCACACGGTGATTGAGGGATTGCAGAAAGCATCGATCGCCGCGACCGGTATTCCGATCGTCTATGGCGTAGATGAGATACACGGGACGACCTATACGATCGGCGGAACTCTCTTTCCGCAGGAGATCGCCATGGGAGCGACATTCAATCGAGACCTTGTATATCAGGGAGCGCACATCACGGCTTATGAAACGAAAGCGGGAAATATCCCGTGGAACTTCTCGCCGGTGCTTGACCTAGGCCGTGACGCACGATGGTCTCGCATGTGGGAAACCTACGGCGAGGACTCTTATCTGGTTTCGGAAATGGGTAAGAACTGCGTACTGGGATATCAAGGATCTAATCCGAATGATATTAATGAAACGCGCGTGGCAGCTTGTCTGAAACACTTTATGGGATACGGAGTGCCATTTTCGGGAAAAGACCGTACGCCATCGTATATTTCCGAACAGGATTTGAGAGAACGCCATTTTCAGCCGTTTGTAGATGCGATCCGCGCCGGAGCACTTTCGGTGATGGTAAACTCCGCAATGAACAACGGGATTCCGTTTCACGCAAACCAGGAATTGCTTTCGGTTTGGCTGAAGAAAGACCTGAACTGGGACGGAGTGATCGTTACGGACTGGGCGGATATCAACAACCTGTATCAGCGCGACAAGGTAGCTTCGAGCAAGAAAGACGCAATCCGAATGGCTATCAACGCCGGAATCGACATGTCGATGGTGCCCTATGAATGGAGCTTCTGTACGTACCTGAAGGAGTTGGTGGAAGAGAAAGCTGTTTCGATGGAACGAATCGACGACGCGGTGAGACGCGTGCTTCGTATGAAGTATCGTCTGAACCTATTCGAACGCCCGTATTGGCCGGTAGCCGATTATCCGGAATTCGGATCGGAACGCCATGCAATGGTCGCGTTGAATTCGGCTGAAGAAGCGATCACCCTTTTGAAAAACAAAAACGGAGTACTTCCTCTTCGCAAAGGAAGCAAGATCCTTTTGGCGGGACCAAACGCCAATTCGATGCGTACGCTCAACGGCGGATGGAGTCTGACCTGGCAAGGGGAGAAAGCTGACGAATATTGCCAACAGTACAATACGATCCTGGAAGCGATGCAGAGTAAGTTCGGCAGCGAAAACGTGATCTACGAAGCGGGGGTTACTTATAATATGAAAGGAAATTATCAGGATGAGAACGCGCCAGAGATCGGTAAGGCAGTGAAAGCAGCGGCAGGAGCCGACGTGATCGTGCTTTGCATCGGAGAGAACTCGTATTGCGAAACGCCGGGCAACCTGGATGATCTGACTCTTTCGACGAATCAGTTGAATCTGGCAAAAGCGCTTGCACAAAGCGGAAAACCGATGATTCTGATCCTGAACGAAGGAAGACCGCGCATCGTATCGGAGATCGAACCGCTTGCAGACGGAGTGGTTACGATTTATCTGCCGGGCAATTATGGCGGAGACGCTCTTGCCAATATCCTAAGCGGAGACGTGAACCCAAGCGGTAAGTTGCCGTTCACCTATCCGAAATCGGTGCACTCTCTGATCACGTACGATCATAAACCGTGTGAAAACCTTGAAAAAATGGAAGGGGCGTATGATTATGACGCGATCACATCGGTACAGTGGGGATTCGGATACGGACTCAGCTATACGACATTCGCTTATGAGAATCTGCAGGTATCGAAGAAAGAGTTCGGTCCGGAGGATGAACTTACATTCCGCATCGACGTAAAAAATACGGGCGATCGCGCGGGTAAGGAGAGCGTTTTGTTATTTATCGGGGATGAGGTGGCTTCGCTTACACCGGACGTGCGCCGATTGCGCGGTTTCGACAAAACGGAACTGGCTGCCGGGGAAACGAAAACGGTAACGTTTGCCGTGAACGCAAGCGAACTGGCTTTTGTTGGAGCAGACGGGAAATGGATCTTGGAACCGGGAAAATTCAATGTGCAGATCGGCGATCAGATTACGAGCATCGAATGTATGAAAGAGAAGAGATGGAGTACACCCAACCGAGATTGAGATCGATAGCGGGAGAAAAAACCGAACCAGAAGGAGATAACCGAAATCGGGAAATCATGCCCTGATCGGTTTTTTCGAACAGAAATACGGAAAGCATCATTTTGCCTCCTGAAAAGGGGTAAGATGGTGCTTTCTTTTTTTATTTGAGAATGGAGATATTCGGGCTAAACAGGTTTTTCCGGTTTAATCGAAAGGTTGGAGAAACAAGTAGAAACTTCGATTTCACTTTGACCGAAACCCGATTTTTGAGGAGAATAGTTTGTCAGGCAGAAAACACGAAAAAAGCGGTTTTGAAACCGTGCAAAAAAAACCAGGAAGAAAAATAAAAAAAGTCAGGCAGAAAAATGAAAAAGTTCAGGCGGGAAAATTCGGAATGTCAGGCAGAAAAAAAAAGCCGGATTCTCAGGAGGGAAACGGTAGGTAGAAAGGGGACACAAAAAGAACGGG
>CAMTOW010000395.1 GCA_947074245.1 uncultured Bacteroidales bacterium
CCTTCAGCCAAACCGGATAGTTTTTTGGAAGCCACGCCCATCACTTTACCCATTTCTTTAGGGCCGGTAGCTCCTGTTTCAGCGATAATCGTTTTGATCGCTTCAGTCAGTTCTTCGTCCGACATCTGTTTTGGGAGATATGTTTCAAGAACAGACACCTGAGCCATCTCTTCATCCGCCAGGTCTTGGCGACCTTGAGACTGGAAGATCTCTGCTGCGTCTTTGCCTTTCTTCACCATCTTAACGATGATTTTCAGAGCTTCATCGTCAGGAAGTTCACCCGAACCGCCTTTTGCTGTTTTTGCTTCAAGAAATTCTTTTTTCACACCACGCAGCGTATCGCGTCTCACTGCATCTTTCGCAAGCATAGCGGCTTTGATATCGTCGCTGATCTGATCAAATAATGCCATATCTATATAAGTTTATGTTATGATTAAAAGCTAATAACAGAACCTGTTGTCGGTGTTTGCGGATTTTCCGGTTGCACCTTATATTGATTCTGTAAGTTTCTGACGAAATTCTTATCACGACTGTATGCCGGAGTCTGTTCGACCTTTTCGATCAATTGATCATCATCCAGTTCTTCGGTCGTAAAGATGTAGTAAGAAGCGCGAGCCTGGATGTTACGCATGCCCGTTACGACTTCCTGACCGTAGGTGTTTTCCAAACGTCTGCGTTTCGTATCTTCGTCGTTCATCTCGATGGTCTGCGTGTTTTTCGCAGCCATAGGAGGGTTTTTTGCGGGAATCGTTGCCGGCATACCCGGAAGATTCGAGATGCCGAATCCGGTTGCCAACAAGGTCATTTTAACCGAATCGCCCAATGAACTGTCGATCGCTGCACCCCAGATCACCTCCATCTCGTTGTCGAATTTCACCATGAATTCGTTGATCTCGCGAACCTCTTCCATCGTAACCGGATTCTCTTCGGCGAAGTATAGGTTGAAGAGAACTTTCTGCGCCCCGAATACATCATTGTTATTCAATAATGGAGAGTTCAGAGCATCTTCGATCGCTTTGGTTACACGCTGTTCACCTTGTCCGTATCCCGAACTCATGATCGCCACACCTCCGTCTTTCAAAATAGTCTTCACATCCGCGAAGTCCAGGTTGATATGTCCTTGGGTAGTTATAATTTCGGCGATACTCTTTGCCGCGATGGTCAGTGTATCATCGGCTTTGGCAAACGCATTGAAGAACGTCAAATCCGGATAAATGCTGCATAACCGTTCGTTATTGATAATAAGGAGGGCATCAACATGTTTGCTCATTTCCTCAACACCGTCGAGCGCCTGATTGATCTTTTTCTGACCTTCGAATAGAAACGGGACTGTAACGATACCGACAGTCAGAATATCCATTCCTTTGGCTTCACGGGCAATCACCGGAGCCGCTCCGGTACCGGTTCCACCACCCATTCCGGCCGTGATGAATACCATTTTAGTTCCGTCGTCCAGCATTTTATGTATCTCATCGATACTTTCCTCTGCTGCCTGACGTGCGATAGCAGGACGGTTTCCGGCACCGAGTCCCTGGGTCAGCTTCCGACCCAGTTGGATCTGGCGCGGAATCCCCGACTTCTTCAATGCCTGATTATCCGTATTACATAGCACGAACGTAACATCATGGATCCCTTCGGTAAACATATGGTTCACCGCATTACCACCACCACCACCAACACCGATAACCTTGATGATAGACGGGCTGGAAGTCGTGTAGGCAAAGTCGAGCATTCCCTGATCGTCTTCGTTCTCTATAATATTATTTTGATTTTCGTCCATGTCTTAATTGCTAATAGGTTTTAATCGTCAAGAGTCTGCTCATCGGCATCCTCCTTAAACAAATCCCCAAACAACCTCATAATTGACTTCGCTTTCGGATTCGTTTGTCGTCGTGCTCCGTCATTCGGCTGTTGTTTCTCGGTTGGTGTCGGTTCCGGTTTTACCGGTTCGACGATCACCGGTTCAACGATCACCTCTTTTTTCTTACAGTTGATCGTACCTCTAACCATCAGACCCAGCAAAGACGCGAATGCGGTTTCCCGCCCCAGTTCCGGAACGTTCCGGCATGCGATCTGTCGCTGGAAATATCCCTGTTTCACCTCTGCATCCGTTTTCTTCTTGAAAAGTTCTTTCAGCCCCTTCATGTTCGAAGCTCCTCCGGTAAGGATATAACCCGATGCGAGTTGCTTCTCATACCCTGATAGTTTGACTTGATTCAGGATATTTTCGATAATCTCTTCATAACGGCATTGAATCACATTATTCAGAGTTCCGATCATGATCTCCGGCGAGTCGATTCCGTTCTTTTTATCGGGAGTCAGAAAGTTATCCTCATTATCCTCATTGTCGGGATTCGCGTTTCCGTAATGAATCTTCAGTTTCTCCGCTACGTTTTCAAGGATTTGAAGCGACGTGATGTCCTTCGTAATCGAGTTTCCACCCAATGGCAGAACTGCCAGATGGCGCAACAATCCTTCCTTATATACCGAAACGGTTGTTGTTCCCGCTCCGAAATCAACCAAGATACATCCCAGGCTCTTATCCGGTTCAGACAATACGAGATTGGTCGCGATCGGAGCCAGCACACATTCGGCTACCTCCATGTCGATCTTCTCGATAACCCGTTTCAGGTTTTTGATGATCGCCTGTTTTCCGACGATCAGTTTATGTGTAGCTTCGATTTCCGATCCGTATACACCGACCGGTTGAAGCGTCTTTTTTCCATCGATATAATATTCCGAAGGGATTATGTTCAAGATATCTTTACCGTTAAGAGGCAACT
>CAMTOW010000396.1 GCA_947074245.1 uncultured Bacteroidales bacterium
AAGCTCTTCCGATCTATATATGAAAACTTTTTCATTCGTTCGATATTTCAGTAAGAGGATAATATATTAAAATAAGTACCCCAAAGTTAATGAATAGCCGATATTCAACTTGTTAACATAAACACAAATTAACTATTTATTTAAATTTCACTCTCCGTTCAGCAGATCGGTAAATGAAGAAGCCAATTGCACGCAGCCATCTTGAGAACGCAAATCACAAGAACACTCCTGACAAACATGGACCGTAGCCGACTTCCATTTCATTTCATTCCCGAATTCAGACAATCGATTGAGCGCATTGCGAGTCCAAACATACGAACCAAAACAAGCATATACACGATTGGCAATCTGTCGGCTACGAATGTCCATAAGCAATGATTCCATCTTCGGGAAAAGCGCGTTGTTATAAACCGGCGCACCCAAGATCAAGCCCTTATAGCGGAAAATATCTGATAGAATCTGTGACGGCTCTGAAACGGAAACATTATGGATTATGATCTTTTTCACTCCTCGCCTTGACAACTGTTCGGCAATCTTTTCGGCCAACTGCCCCGTATTTCCGTACATACTGCCATAAGCGATGACTACTCCGTCTTCCCCCTCATAGCGGCTGTAGCGATCATAAGCGGCAATGGCATCCGCCAGTTGCTCTTCCCAAACCGGACCGTGAGTAGAGCAGATTCGCGACAATGGAATATCCTTCAATTTTTTCAATGCGGTCTGTACGGGAATACCATACTTACCGACGATCGCCGCATAATAGCGACGCATCTCATCCCAATAGGGAGTCGTATCAATATTCTTATCGACAGGATTGCCATTGAGCGCTCCGAAACAACCGAACGCATCGCCCGAAAACAGAGTTTCAGTTGTCGATTCATAGGTCATCATCGTTTCCGGCCAATGCAGCATCGGGGTCAATATGAACCGTAAAGTATGTTTTCCCAATGTGAGAGTATCCCCATCCGCTACCTGATGTAAATTATCTTCAATCGAATAGAATCCTTTAAGCATTCCAAACGTTTTTAAGTTTCCGATGATCTTCATATCCGGATACATCTGTCGCAGCATCTTAATCGCTCCGGAGTGATCCGGTTCCATATGATTGATGATCAGGTAATCCACCGGCCGGCCGTTGAGAAGATTCTCCAACTGATCGGCATATTCCTGGATCATATTGAGATCGCACGCATCTACCAAAGCGACCTTTTCGTCCAATATGAGGTAGGAATTATAAGAAACACCGGAAGGAACAGGCCAAAGCGACTCAAACAGTTCTTTCGATCGGTTGTTTATCCCCACATAATAGATATCGGATGCAATTTCGTGTATCATAAAAAAGAGTCTTTCTAGAAAAATAAGAACTCCGTAAGATGAGCAGAATGAATAAGATCACGACACTTTTCTTACGGAGCGAAAATGAATAAAAATTTATGATTTAAAAGTGAACATCAGTTCTTGGTTGCGCCAGACGTGAAAAGAATGTCGGCAATCCGGTTTTGGCATCTGCCACAACCCGATCCGGCACCAGTCTTATCACTTATTCCTTCAATGGAAGAGACACCTTCGGCAATGGCGGCTTTGATTGTCTGAAGATCTACTTTAAGGCAATAGCATATGATGGGATTCGTTTCCATAAAATTCAATTTTTAGTTATGCGTTTAAACTTGTATTGATTACAAACTTATATCTGATTTAGAATATTCCAAAGAGAAACTCGTTTATTTCTGATTTTTTAAGTCAGTTTTGTAGGCTAAACCGTTTTAATAGCGGTTTTTCAGGTGATATATTTAATCGGCTTAATTAATTTTTAATCCTTTTATTATATTTACTTCCTCAAATCGGGATTTATCCCACAAATTCATACAATTATGCAAGAATTAATCGCAAAAATCGGCGCAGAGATCGAAGCATTTCAGACTGACGCAAACCTTCAAGCTGAAAAAGGGAACAAAGCTGCCGGAACGAGAGCACGTAAAGCCGCTCTTGAGCTGACTAAACTTCTGAAAGAATTCCGCAAGGTTTCTATGGAAGAAGCAAAAAAATAAGGAAACCGGGGAAATGTCTGGCCTCAGACGCTTCCCCTTTCTTTTTTCGGAAGCATAATTTCGATGAACAGAAAGAAATTATCTTCGTCGCAATAAAACCAGGTCTATACGATGCGCAATCTGCTTAAAATACTAATCCTAATGGGGCTTACGCTCCTTTTGACAACTCCGACTCAAGCCCAATACAACCGGGATTCACTACAAATCAGTCTACTGACGGCCAGTCCGGGAACAGAAGTGTATGAACGTTTCGGGCATACAGCATTACGAGTGATTGAAAAGGGAGGTAAACTCGATCTGATCTTCAACTATGGATTGTTTAGTTTCGACACACCCAACTTCATCTATCGATTCGTAAAAGGAGAAACCGATTATCAACTGGGTATCAATCAGATGCCTTATTTCGCCATGGAGTATGCGATGCGGGGATCGCGTGTTACGGAACAGGTAATCAACATATCCCCTCTCGAAGCGGAAAACGTATTACGCGCGCTTCAGGAGAATTATTTGCCTCAGAACAGAATCTACCGGTATAATTTCTTTTTTGACAATTGTTCGACACGTCCTCGGAATATCCTGGAAAAGAACATTGAGGGAGAAATACAATACTTCAATCCGGGCAATGAAACCACATTCCGAGAAATGGTGTATCGAATGACGGATAAAACATCCTGGCTCTCTTTCGGAATCGATCTGACATTCGGAGAAAAAGCAGATCGACCGATCAC
>CAMTOW010000397.1 GCA_947074245.1 uncultured Bacteroidales bacterium
TCGAACGAATGAAAGCGGAGTTGGAAGTAAAAGACCAGATGATCCTGGCTCTGAAAGATGACCTTTCTAAAAAGGACATTCGTATCGAAGAGTTGAATGTGGCTGTAACCGATCTGAATTCTAACGTACAGGAATTGACTGCTGTAAATGAAGCGCAGGAAGCAAAGATCGAAGAACAGATTAAAAACATCAACGAAGTATGGTATTGCATCGGTAACGACAAAGATCTGAAAGATGCCGATATACTTACCGGAACAGGATTATTCCGTTCTAAAAAGATATTCGAAAAAGATTTCGATAAAAAAATATTCGTCGAAGCTGACCTTCGTGAGTTGAAATCAATTCCGATTGATGCTAAAAAAGCGAAACTTCTATCGAAACATCCGGAAGGAAGTTTCCAGATCAATCAGGGAGACGATAAGAAATGTGTGTTGGAAATTTTAGATTCGGAGAAATTCTGGAGTGTATCTAAATATCTGGTGATTAATATTTGATATTCTATTCTTATCTTGTTTATTGTAAGTTTACTGGAAATCCCGACATGGCAACTGTTCCATGCCGGGATTTTTGTCTTTTATAAGAAACAAAATAACTAACTTTGTATCTGATATGGTACATAAGATATTACTAGTAGAAGACGATGCTTCTTTTGGCATGATGCTTCAGAGTTGGTTCAAACGAAACGACTTTGATGTGGTGTTATGCACGAAAATAGAAAGTGCGAAGAAGGAACTGCTGAAAAACGATTTCAGTTTGGTTCTTTCCGATCTACGCTTACCGGATGGCGATGGTATCATGTTGCTCACTTGGATTCGTGAGAATAAGGAAAATATTCCGGTAATCATGATGACCAGTTATGCCGAAATTCAAAGTGCGGTAGCGGCGATGAAGCTGGGTGCGGAAGATTTTTTGGAAAAACCGATTAATCCGACCATTCTCAAACAAAAGATCGAACAGGTATTGGGCAAAGAATGCCGCCCGGCAAAAGAAACGCGTAAAAAAGAAACTTCCATAAAATCCGAGCCGGTATCGGTGGTGACTGATGTCGTAAGCCCGGCCGCTCGCGAAATGTATAAATACATACGGATGGTAGCGCCTACCCGTATGGCGGTGCTGATTTTAGGTGAAAGCGGAACCGGTAAAGAATATGCGGCGCGTATGATTCATGAGAACAGTACCCGCAAAGACGCTCCTTTCATTGCTGTCGATTGTGGTAGTCTTTCTCGCGAATTGGCTGCAAGCGAATTATTCGGTCATCTCAAAGGCTCTTTTACCTCGGCTATTTCCGATAAGAAAGGGGTGTTTGAGCAAGCTTCCGGAGGTACGGTGTTTCTCGATGAGATCGGAAATCTTTCTTATGATGTGCAGGTTCAACTCCTTCGTGCTTTACAGGAACAGAAAGTTCGTCAGGTCGGTTCGGCTCATGATATTACGGTAGATATACGCATCATTGCGGCAACCAATGAAAATCTAGAAACGGCGATCGATCAGGGACGTTTCCGTGAAGATCTATATCATCGCTTGAATGAGTTTACGCTCAATATGCCTCCGCTTCGTGAGCGTTTGGAAGATCTGGATATGTTTGCGACTCATTTCCTGAAAGAAGCGAATACCGAATTGGGTAAAGAGATCAAACGCATTTCACGGGATGCTCTGAAGATATTTATGCAATATCCATGGACCGGTAATCTCCGTGAATTGAGAAACGTGGTTCGTCGTGCGGCTCTTTTTGCTACAACTGATGAGATTCTTCCCGATGATTTACCGTTGCTTCATGCTCCGAAACCCGAAAATCTGGCGCTCAGACCCGGAAATGAAAAGGAACAGATTGAAGCGGCTCTGGAGAAAGCGCGGGGCAATAAGACTCTTGCCGCCCAACTTCTCAAAATAGATCGTAAGACGCTTTATAATAAGATGCATCACTACGGAATGAAACTATAAGATCCGTAGATTGAGATAAACAAAAACTCCGACAGAGAAGTGATCACTTCTTTGCCGGAGTTTTGTTTTCAACACCAATTAATAATGGTTTTTCTTACAGATATAGAAGGTATTAACGAATTCTTCTTTCAAATAATCCGATCGGTAAACCGGGTTATCAACAAGTAAAATCAATAGGTTTTTACAATGGAACGGAGATTCTCTGCCTGCGGTATCAATTGTACGATATCGTTTTTCCATTCCGGATGTTTATCCTGGGTCGATCCGCGAAGCGAATCCATTCTTTTAAGGATAACGACCGATTCATGCGCTTCTAGTTGAGCGAACATCGGGAGCATTTTATGACAGATTGCCTGACAACCGGAAAAGTCATCTTTCGATAAGCAATCTCTTAGTTTTTCGATGTTTTCGTTTGTAGCGATGTCAAAGGTAGTAAGAATATCACGTATTGCTTCATAATCATTTTCAAACATATCTTCCAACATCGGAAAACAAACTCTGTTTTCAGCGCTCTCTACCATAGTAACCGGTTTGATATCAGTAGAATAAGATTCCTTATCTGCTTTTATATATTTTCCTCCGAACAACGTGTATAAGTCTTCAATTGAAAACGGTTTCGGTAGATAATTGCGGAATCCGAGATCTTTTGCCAATTTCAGAGAGAAATCGGCGCGCGCCGTCATAATGACGACTGGAATATTTATGCTTCTCTGTAAAATAACCTGACCCGAGATTTCTACCATCTCCATATAGGTAAGTCTCTTACCTGCCTGTTTCGCCCACTGTGTGAAATCATCCGGATTATGACGTGTTAT
>CAMTOW010000398.1 GCA_947074245.1 uncultured Bacteroidales bacterium
TCTTCTCCCTTTACGGTTTGAGTCGAATATCCGAGTCCTTTTTCCTCTCGTTTGATCCCCAAAGCCGTTACGACCACATCATCCAACTGCCGGGAATCATCTTCCATCTTGACTTGGATCGTGTTGTTTCCATTGTATACGACCTGTTTGTTCTTAAAACCGATATAGCTGTATATCAATTTGGTTTCTTTGGGAATCAGATTCGTTTCGGAACGCAATGAGTAGTTCCCGTCGATGTCGGATATCGCACCGTTTTGCGGATTATCCTTTACGAAGACGGTAGCTCCGATCAGCGGCTCACCTTTATTATCCGTGATTTTTCCGGTAATAACCGTTTGTGCATGAACGCTCAGCACGCAAGACAATAAGCATAAAAGAATGGGAAACCATTTGTTTCCGCGATGAAGTATTCGTTTTTTCATAACCTCTTTCTATCTGTTGACTGTTTTGATTATAACCGGATCGTATAATTCAAGCCTTTTCCGGATCCTATTAAGAAATTCTCCACTTCGAAATTCATATCGCCCCCTGTGATGTTGTCGGCAAAACCGATGTTGAGCGTATGTCGGGTATGAGGTCGCAACACGTAATTCCGGAAATAAACCAAGGAGGGATCATGCGAGGTCTTCTTCAGAGAAATAGGAATATCGGTCAGATTGGTAATCGCGAGCGTAACTCCTTTGTCGCTCCTTTTGATCTCTTCGATCTGCACGCTCTTTTCAAAGAAAGGATAAACGATCTCTTGTTTTCCGATGATCTTATCGAAATACCAGGCTACGGTACGTCCGCTATCCAAAGCCTCACGGATTCCTTCGGGAGTACGTTCTTTTGCAAAGACGAAGGTCATCGTACGATGATCGCCTTTTGAGAAATCATAATCGGTTTGAATGGGTTGATGGATATCCGAGGTTCCGATCATGGTCAGATTCTTTTCAATACACCAGTCAATGGCTTCGGGGTAATAGGCATAACCGTTGGCTACTTCAATGCCGTGCATACATCCCGAATCGTATAATCGCGTATGCTCGGGCCACCATAAGGTCGTATCGGGTTGCTGACGATCCCATCCGGGATGATTCCAGAAGAAAAACGCATTTTGCTTTTTTGCCTCCGCGAATGAATCTTCATAGTTCTGCTGTTCCAACGGATTGGAGTCGTTCAGAAAGATCGCGTTGAAATGACCGGGAGCCATCGGTCGGGTTATTTCACTACCTTGGATTAGAATGATTCCCAGATCATTCGCTTTTTTAGAAGCGATTTCGTACGACCGGTTGTGATCGGCCTGAATATCTTTTTTATGAGGACGATATTCGATATGCTCGGTAAGGGAAATCGCGTCAAGTCCTTCCCGATAAGCTTCGTCGATTCGGATTGTCGGCCAAACCAATCCATCCGAAAAAACGGTATGCGTATGGAAGTCACATTTCAATGTGATCAGATTATCAAGATTGGGTACAATGATTTCAGTTCTTTTCTGCGCATTTAGTGGTGAAAGAAAGCCGGCGATAAATAGAAATCCGGTAAGTTGTTTTAATGTCATAATGTGTCGTTTATAAATTTGATGCAAACTTAAAGCGACCTTATTACAGTTACATTTCTTTAATATTTCAATATTTTAACGATACTATTTCATGATGTAACCGGTTTGAAATGTATCGCGAGCTTGTTTGAGCACATGAAGAAGCCGAACGAAAAAAGAGTCGGTCGAGCCGCTTGGTTTGATCGACTCTTTTTCAAAATGAAACGGAGCAGATGCGTCCGAATATATGAGTATTCATTAAATTGATTCTCCGATATATATATATCCTTTTGGATACTCGAAGCAGGTTTTGCGAAACGCTTATCAGTAGAAAACAGGAATGAGGGTATCGCTAGCGGTTATCACGGTTGCTATTTATGCCGATCGGTGAATCCCGATTCCAACAGCAAAACAATCATTCATTGATCCGTTGATGCACTTTTTCCCAGGCATGCGTATCGAAAAGACAACTGTCGGGCATCATTTCGAGCATTTCCCGAAATCGCGACATCGGGATGGAGAAAGACAATACGTTCTTATCGACGTAGGGACGCGCCGAAAGATCGAAGAAACCGAGATAAGAGCGGTATCCGCCCCGTGCGTTTTCGTTGACGACCATCGTGATCACATTGCTGCAACCCGATCCGAATAAGGAAGACACGGCATCGGGAGCGTTCAGATCGAATGTAGTCCAGGTAAAAAGTCCGCTCAAGACGTCGGGTGTCGCAAAAAAGATGACGCCTTCCACATCATCGAAAGATTCGAGCGCATCGATCCGGGCAAGGTTCAGGTAGTTGGGTTCGGCGCGTCGGATTCCGAGCGTTTCGACAAATTCGACGACCATTTCGGGCGTACGTTTGTAACGCTCTTTCAGAGAAACGTAATTCGGCACGAATTCGGGCAGTTCGGAATAGCCGCAATAGAGCTTTCCGCCACCGCATCCGATGTTGTCGGCGTGAAGGCTTACGGCTCCTCCCGCCAGAAGGTTATCCAAATGTTTGAAGATGCAGCCTCCCGTCTTAGGCGTGGATGCGACCGGTTCGGGTGAATACCATACGGCAATCGGTAGCGACGGCTTTTCACCGAAAGCTTTCCGATATGTTTCGATAAATTCATGGATCGTCATATTCTTTTTCTTTTAAAGTTAGCTGATTTGCCACGACAAAAACAGTTGTCGACAGATCGGAAGAGCACACGTCTGAACTCCAGTCACTCCGGAGTATCTCGTATGC
>CAMTOW010000399.1 GCA_947074245.1 uncultured Bacteroidales bacterium
CCACGACGCTCTTCCGATCTTTTTTCAATTCCCAATCTGATGTTTTTCTGTATTCCTTATTCTGAAATTAATAGGCTTTCCCTGATTTTCGGAATTGAAGAATATATCATACAATATTTTTCCGATCTGTGCCATAATAATGGAATTCTTAGCTTGTCCCTCTTGAGAATCGGTAATGTATATTGCAACTGCAATACGATGACCTTTTTCATCTTCCATGAACCCTACGCAGTTTTGAGCTGCGATTTCTCCTGATTCATTTATTCCCGAATATCCCGTCTTATATCCTATAGTCACGTTTTCCGGCAATGAATCTCGGATACTCCCCGTTGTCGTATTTTTCATGACATCCCATAAAAAGTCAAAAACCTCTCCTGACGGTAAAAGAACGTTCTGGTTCAATTTTCTTAAAAGATCAATCGTCGCGTTGGGTGTTGCTGTGTTTTGAAACTGAAAATTCCAATCCGACTGAAGTTCACGCTCGGTATTCTTTATAAAGATATTTTCAATTTTATGTCTTCTCAGGTATTCTTCAATTTTGCCGACTCCATTTCCTTTTTTTATTAAAATGTCGCATCCGTTATTATCACTAAGCGCCAACGTATATCGGATAATCTCCTGAAGAGTCAGGCTCGTACCGTTCGGATATCGGTCCCGGATAGGGCTATGCGTTTCGGTCGGTAAATCCTCCGGAGTGAGTCTGATCGTATCATTTAACGAATACATTCCTTTTGACACCTGATTCAAAACAGAGATGGCAATCGGAAGTTTATAGACGCTTTGCATAGGAAACGGATCTTGTCCGTTTATCGAAATCTGAATGTTCGATGAAAAATCATAAACGGAGAATCCGAGTTTTAATTTTTTGTCTTGAATGACTTCTTGAACGTCATCTGCAATTAAGCTTTGTTGTGCTAATGATGTTAATAAAGAAAATTGCAGAGTCAGAATTAATATGATTAATTTTTTCATTGTTTTTAAAAGTTAGATCAAATAATGATTGTTGTAGTTCTTATTTTGAATAAAACGAGGTATAAATATCGGAAATGTAAGGAAATTGAGCAAATAAACGAATTATTGGCGTAAAATGCTTTGTTATATAAAATTAAAACTATTACTTTAAAATTAGTTTATAAATGCTGCTTAAGAGATTTTAGATTGCTGCTGAATAAAAATGTTTTTTTATCAAAGACGTACGATCAATGGAAGGCCTGTTTTATAGTGTTATCTATAAAATGAAACCACTTGGATTGATTACCGGTATGTGACTCTTATTTCCCTTTGTGTTTAATAGACTGTCAAATTCTGGATATCTCACAGCTAGAGTGATGATTGTGTTACAAAAATATCCAATTGTTGAATAATCGCTATTTATGTTTTTTCTTTTATATAAATATTGACTGTATTATGAAACGAAATTTACTCTCCGTTGCATTTCTTTCGTCATTGACGATCACCGGATATGCACAAAATTCAAAACCGGCAGTTGACCCTAACGAAAATTTTTCCGAATCGGAAGTTGTATTATTCAGTTGCGACTTTCAAGATGCGGATGAAGTGCCAATGAAGTTCACCACAGCCGACTTAGATGGTTTGACTCCTACCGCAGAAATGCAATCTTTGGGCTTTGCCGTACAAAGCCATTCGACAGACTATTGGGTAACTTGGGTGCCAAGTTTGCGTGATAGTTATGAATCAACAAACTATTTTATCGGAAGTACATCTGCTTATACGCCGGCCGGACAGGCTAATGACTGGCTGATGACTATTCCGGTACAAATTCCGGGCAAAAATGTTGTCCTTAGATGGAAGTCGGAAGCATTATACGCTAACAAACGCGATGGATTAAAAGTATTTGTCACAAGAACAGGTATCGCTGATCCGGCGAATTTTACAGAAGAACCAATCTTTAGTGTCGAAGAAGAAGAAGCTGGTCCAACAGAGAATCTTGACGGAGAATGGATCCAACATGAAGTTTCTTTGAGCGATTTTGACGGTGAAACAATTTGTGTTGCTTTCGTAAATCAAAGTTATGATAAATCATTGATCTGTCTTGACGATATTGAAATCGTATATTCAACTCCATATAAGGTAGCTCTTGATGTACCGCAATATACCGATCAGGAAGAATTGATCGTTTCCGGTCAGTTGGTATCGCAATCTGATAAAACGATCACTGCATACGATATTCATTTCGCATTCGACAACCAGGTTTATACGAAATCTTATTCAGGTTTATCTATCGAGCCGGGAACAACTCATGAATTCAGTTTCGATGACAAACTGATTCTTGAAAAAGGAGCGGTGAAAGGATACAAGGTATGGGCAAACGTGCCGGAACAAGAAAATGTAGGAGTACGTACTTCTGTTTCTTGTATGTCATTCATTCCAGAACAAAGAGTCGTATTGGAAGAGATCACCGGAACATGGTGTGGTTACTGTCCGAGCGGTATAATTGCGATGGAGATGTTGGAAGAAATGTATCACGACCGCTTTATTCCGATTGGTGTCCATGTAGGTAACGACCAGATGGCAAATGATTATGGTAATAGCTTAGGTTATGCACATGCTCCGTCCGGATATGTAAACCGTGCCGTATATTGTGATCCTGATAGTTATATAGATGTTAAATACACTTTCCTTCAAGACGTATTTCTTATTGATGTGTTAACTAAAGCATTGTAAAAAACTACGACTATGTCGATTTCGGCGACCGGCGACTTCTCACATGCCGATTTAATCCACC
>CAMTOW010000400.1 GCA_947074245.1 uncultured Bacteroidales bacterium
AAGAAACAAACAGATAGGAAGAGCGAAGGCTTTTACAACAATCGCAACGATCGCCACCACCAAAACAGTTGTAGCATTATTCCCGAAGATCGCGACCAATACGTCAGATCCCAGGAAACCGAGGGTCGGTGCTACACCGGTCAATCCACAAAAGGAAGCTTCGACAGTAGAATGGCGGAAGAATTTCTTACAAGAAAAGAAAGACCAGAAATACAATCCCACGATTACGGTCAGACTGCTCAACGACAAGCGCCCGTCCTCAAAAAGCATCGTTCTATCGCCCTTCACGATCGATACGAACAAAGCCGCAGGCAAACAGTAATTCAAAACAAGTTTATTGAAATTCCGGGCTGTTCCGTCGGCAAATACTTTTCGTTTTCCGGACAGATATCCTCCAATCATAATGATATAGATTGGAATCAGGTCGGTTAATATAATGTCCCACATAATTTTTTTGATTTTTGATTAAGCGAATTATTTCTGAAGAATCACCTTCGGATTCAGATTGCCGATATGACCGCTTTCGGTACCTACCGAAGGATCTATGACGCAGTTGATCAATGTCGGTCTGTCCGCGGTCAATCCGGCTTCGAGAGCACTCTGCAATTCATCGGGCGTCGTCGCATTATATGGGATTCCGCCGAAAGCTTCGATCATCTTATCGTATTGAGCATTCGCCATAAGCGTTGTCGGTGAAGGATCGCTGCCTCCACCCAGGTTCTTACAATCGCCCTTATAGATACCTCCGTTATTGAAAATCACGATCGTTACAGGCAGTTTGAACCGACAGATGGTTTCTATTTCCATTCCACTGAAACCGAATGCGCTGTCGCCTTCGATACAAACCACTCGTTTACCGGTCGTTATCGCGGCGCCGATTGCAAATCCCATACCGATACCCATCACACCCCATGTTCCGCAATCGAGACGATGTCGGGGGTTTTGCATACTGATCACGTCGCGGGTATCATCCAGCGTGTTCGCACCTTCATTTACCAAAATGACATCCTGATTCTTATCCATGACTTTCTTTACGGCATTCAACGCACTATAGAAATTCATCGGAGTCGGATTCAGGCTCAGTTTCGCCGCCATCTTCGCAACATTGGGCGCTTCGGCTTTCTTGATTTGATCCATCCAGTCGGTATCCGCATGGAACGGTTGTTTTTCCAATGCTGACAACAGGCATTTCATACTTGAAGCGATATCACCTACGATCGGAGCCTGGATATGCTGATTGCTGTCGATCTCTTCGGGATCGATGTCGATCTGTACGAATTTGACGTTCGGATTCCAATGCTTTCCTTTACCATGCGACAAAAGCCAGTTCAGGCGGGCTCCGATGAGCATCACCACATCGGAATTCTCCAATGCGAACGAACGCGCAGCGATCGCACATTGCGGATGATCGTCGGGCAAAAGGCCTTTGGCCATCGACATCGGGAAATATGGGATTCCGGTTTTTTCAATAAACGCACGAATGTCAGTCTCGGTTTGAGAATAAGACGCACCTTTGCCCAAAATAATGAGAGGATGTTTTGCCTGAGCCAGTAAACCCATCGCCTTCTCTACCGATTGGGCAGACGGCATATAGGCCGGAGCAGGGTCTTCTGTCACGAACATACATTTATCGATGACATCCTGATCGATGACGCTTTCCAATAAGGCTGTAGTAAGATCCAGATAGACGCCGCCCGGACGTCCGGATACGGCAGCACGAATCGCTCGCGCAATACCTACCGGAATATCTTCCGGACGATTGATCCGATAAGATGCTTTGCAAAACGGTTTCGCAACGTTCATCTGATCCAATCCTTCATAATCGCCTTGTTGAAGATCGATGATCGCCCGATTGCTCGAACCGCTGATTTGGATCATCGGATAACCGTTTATCGTGGCATTCGCCAGCGCCGTCAGTCCGTTCAAGAAACCAGGCGCTGATACTGTCAGTAGGATTCCCGGTTTTTGTGTCAGATATCCGGTTATCGCTGCTGCATTTCCGGCAGATTGTTCGTGACGGAAGCCGACATATCGTATCCCGCATTCCTGAAGATGACGCGCCAGGTCGGTAACAGGAATTCCGACCACACCATAAACGACCTTTACTCCGTTTCTTTTCAACGTATCAACAACAACATGCATTCCATCGGTTAGATTCTGTGCCGGCACGGGGGTAGTAGTATCACTCATAATATATTTATGATCTTTAATATTATACGTTGTATCTCTGCGAAATTCAAACGGAATTCCGCAGAGATAAATCATTTATCATTTACTAATTACATCATGTTTGGCACGTAAAGCGGCAATCTGATCTTTGGTATATCCAAGTTCAGCAAGAACTTGATCGGTATCCGCACCCAATAGCGGCGCCGGTTTTACTTCCGGTGTAAAGGTAGAGATCTTCGGAGGGCAACCTATCGTTACGAATTTCCCCCGTTTCGGTTGGTCTACTTCCACCAATGTTCCGCATTTATACAAAGACTCATCTTTCTGTATCTCAAGCATGCTCAATACCGGACCGCACGGAACACCTGCTTTGCCCAATGTATCGACTACTTCATATTTATCTTTGGTGATCGTGTAGGTTTCGATCGTTGACCATATTTCTTCTTTTACCAGATTGCGGGCTTCCGGCGTATTGTATTTCGGATCGTTGATCCATTCCGTTTTTCCGTTTGCGTTGCAATCTTTCGCAAACTCTTTGGCCTCATTCTGAAGTACGATATTTACATAGGCGTTAG
>CAMTOW010000401.1 GCA_947074245.1 uncultured Bacteroidales bacterium
TGTTGGTATATTTGGTGGAGGTTGTACTGGCGAAAGCATTTCACCAGAAGGATTAATCTTAACGAATCACCATTGTGGTAGGACTGTCTTGAAAGAACTAGACCATCTGGAAAGAACTTGACTATCTTGAAAGATCCGTTATTCATAGCATGTTTCGATATTCAAATAATTGCAATGCCCCCGACCGAGATGTACAACCATCTCAATCGGGGGCATTGCAATTATTTGATAATACCCGTTGGATATAAGGATCAGAATCTACGGAATCCCATCGCTTTGCGAACTTCCTCAAGCGTGCGAGCCGAACTTTCACGTGCTTTTTCAGCACCCATAGCCGCTACTTTACGCAGGTAGTCTTCATCTTTTACGATTTCGTTGTAACGCTCACGGATCGGAGCCGTTACGGTCAGGATATCCGCTGCCAACTGTTTTTTCATATCGCCGTAGCGAATCTCGCAGTTGTTGTATAGATTATTGAAGTGTTCTACCACATCCGGCGCAGAAACCACGCGCATCAGTGTAAACAGGTTTTCGATCACTTCCGGTTTGGTCTGATTCATCTCAGTAGGTCCCTGATCGGTTACGGCACGCATCACCTTTTTGGTCAATACCTTGTCCTCATCATTCAGATAGATACAGTTTCCTTCCGATTTACCCATCTTACCCGATCCGTCCAATCCGGGGATTTTAATCGGTTCGCCGTGGAATTTGTAAGCATCCGGTTCCGGAAACAGTTCCGTATTGTAGATCGTATTGAAACGACGCGCGTATTTACGGGTCATCTCAAGGTGCTGAAGCTGATCTTTCCCTACAGGCACCAAGTTTGCTTTGTGCTGAAGGATATCCGCAGCCATCAAAACCGGATAAGTCAACAACCCGGCATTCACGTTTTCCGGTTGTTTACGGATTTTGTCTTTAAACGAAACCGTACGCTCCAGTTCGCCTACATAAGCGTGCATGTTGAGCAGCGTATATAGTTCGCAAACTTCAGGCACGTCGCTCTGAATATAAATAGCCGATTTTTCCGGATCCAGACCCGCAGCCAGGTATTCAGCCAGAATGCTTTTTACATTCGGGTGAAGCATCGCCGGATCAGGATGTGTGGTCAGTGAATGGTAATCGGCGATGAAGAAATAACATTCGTATTCATTCTGCATCTGAATGAAATTACGGAGTGCTCCGTAATAATTCCCCAGGTGGAGATTACCGGTCGAGCGGATACCGCTCACAACGATTTGTTTCATATTTGATTCATTAATTATTTCTATAACAAGCGATAGCGGACAATGACCGCTTTACTTTGCAAAAATAGGAAAATCCATAGAATTAGCCGCTTTAAAGCGAGCCAACCGATAAATTCGGTAAGATCTTATCTACGATCGTTTGATTTCCCGCTACCAGGGCGATGCCCCGGTCGTTACGGAACGGCACGATGATTCCTCCCGCTTCGGTTACCATCAGATTGGCAGCGCAAACGTCCCACGGTTGCAGATTGAACTCCCAATATCCGTCGAGAAATCCTGCCGCGACGCAACAAAGGTCGTAAGCTGCGGCTCCCATCCGGCGCAATCCGCGGATTTGTGGCAACAAGCGCCCTACGTTGTCGGTATTGTTGTCGGGGTTCACATCCTTGTCATACGGAAATCCCGTACCCAATACGCTCTGATTCAACTCGGTTTTAGCGCCAATCTGTAGCGGCTTACCATTGAGGAATGCCCCTTTGCCCTTCACGGCGGTAAACATTTCATGGATATACGGAGCGAAAACCACGCCCACCACCGTTTCTCCTTTATACTGAAGCCCGATCGAAACGCAGAATATCGGCAGCCCCTGACTGTAATTGTTCGTTCCGTCGAGCGGGTCGATCACCCATACCCAGTCGGCATCTACAGCGTGCGCTCCGGTTTCTTCGCCCAATACTCCATGATCGGGATAATATGAATTTATTTTCTCAATCAGATACGATTCGCAAGCTTTGTCCACGCGTGTCACCACATCGTGTACGCTGCTTTTGGTTTCGATGCCTAAATCGGCCGAACGGAATGCGTCCAGCTGAATCTGTCCTGCCCGGCGAGCCCATTCGGTCGCGTTGACGGCAATTTGTTCCGGATCGTAATTCATCCTATTTTTCTAATAAGGTTTGTTTCAAAAATTCGGGTTTGCTATAAAAAAGAAAGGCAGCCCGTTTAGAAGCGGGCTGCCGGATTCATATCATATAATCAAAATTCGTCATCTTCGTCGATTTCGATAATCGGTACCTGACGATTAAACGCTTCTTTAAACGAAATCAGCGATTCACTGCGAGAAAGCCCCAATGGTTGCAATTTGGTATGAATGATGTTCAACAGGTGGCGATTGTTGCGCGCATACAATTTAATGAACATATCATATTGTCCCGTCGTATAATGGCATTCTACTACTTCCGGAATCTGTTTCAGTTTTTCGATCACATCCTGAAAATCGTTCGGGTTCTGAAGATAAAGCCCCATGTAGGCACATGTCTCATATCCGATTTTGTTGGTATCCAGGTTGTATTTCGAACCCTTGATGATACCCAGGTTGGTCAGTTTCTGTACCCGTTGGTGGATTGCGGCTCCCGAGACATTACATTCTCTTGCCACTTCCAGAAATGGTATACGGGCATTTTCGGCAATTAATTTCAGAATCTTAAGATCGGAAGAGCGTCGTGTAGGGAAAGAGTGTTAAGATTAGTGTAGA
>CAMTOW010000402.1 GCA_947074245.1 uncultured Bacteroidales bacterium
ACGATATTCTCCGGAGTGACTGGAGTTCAGACGTGTGCTCTTCCGATCTCAACGCGATTTTCAAAACTCCATTGAATTCGCCTTTTCGGACAAGCATGCCCAAACTGTTGAAGACCGTATAAGGAGCTGAAGAAGAACTCATCAGAACCAACGCACCCGGATTGCCGTAAGCTTTGAATTCCGTTCCGACCGTTTGAATGCTGACAGATTGGTCGAGATTTGTTTTCACCGCTACTTCCTGTGAAGGACGGCTCATCACCACACCGTCAGAAGCTTTGACGATGTAGAAATATTCGGTATTCGGCATCAATCCGGTTACTTCAAGACTTACTTCCGATCCGACGTTCTTTTCGGTATATCCGTCGATGTTTTCCTTAATGACATCGGCATAGCCAACCGCCATATCATCTAATGCCAAAGACCCTTTAGAAGGACGCAGGAACATAACTTTGACCGCATAATATCCGGATGGGAACGGGCTCTTACGATAGGTGTCTGCGATTCCATTATCGAGATTTTCGATGGAATCGACTTTTGCCCATGTACGGCCATCGTAACCATAGATGTATACTTTATTGTCGGCCGTGCAACCACTGCCTCTGTACCAGAATTCAAGGGAACTGACTTGTCGGGTTGAGGATAGCGTAGACTGAATATACGACGAATTGCTGCTGAAGCGAAGCGAAGGACTCGCATTGCCATAGAAACCTTCGGCAGCATAAGTGGATGTGCAGTTGGTTGCCCAAGATTGTGGAAGGCTTTCGATACGGTCGGTAAAGTCGCAAGTTTCGTACGATGGTTCGCCCAGGGTCTTCTTAGTCAGGTTGAACACATAATGATCGGCCTCGTCGAGCGCAAACCAATTGGCCGTGAATGAACTTTCGGTAACATCGGTTGCATCTGCCGCTTCCATGCGCATATCTGCGAATCCCGCCGAGCCGGTAGTAACCTTGATTTCATTGGAGTTATCGCTGGTTTCATTCGAATTGAAGGCTCGGATGCAATAATAATATTCAGTCATGGAGTTAAGACCTTCAACCGAGAAAGAGGTTACATTACCAGTTGGCAAATCGGTATATTCGGGTAGACTGATGATGGTTTGTTTCCCTTCGCTTCCGGCTTTGGTATAGACATCCAGACGATAATCGGCCGCATTGGCAACCGCGTTCCAGTTGGCTATGAATGAGCCGCCTGTCACATCCGTAGCCGCGAGAGCGATCGGCGTGTTCGGAACAGCTACTTCCTCACCAATCCGGAATTTGATGATTCCATTGGTTTCGCGGATATTATTGATCGGCTTATTCAGAGTAACTCCTGCCCAAGTGCGCATATTCGGTTGGGTATCGTCTGTGAATTTCTTGACATTGGACGTACCCGGGAACGCATCTCCCGACCGGGTATATTCGGTGCGGGTATTATCCGCTTCTTCGATGTCAACATATTGGTGGCTATTGGTATTGTTGACCTGATTGCGCGACCAAACGTATTCATTGTAATCGATATGCCAGATGAGCATGCCGTGTCCCGGAATGTGAGCATCCCAAGAGGTTTGCTGGCGGTTTTCGAGCAAGAAATATTCGTTATCGAGATTGGTTTTGATGATGTAAGCTTTATTGTCGCAGATTTGCCCGAGCGTATAGGTGGAGTCGAGTGTGGTAATTTCATACGGTTCGATCCAGTTTAGGGCATAGCGGTCATACGCACACATATACGGAGGTACTTTGCCATTTCCGTTGTAGGATCCATGATCCATCAGTTCCCAAGAACCGGGAGTGAAAGCGCCTGTATAAGACGTCGCATACAAGTCGGGCAGTCCGAGTACATGACCATATTCATGGCAGAACGTACCGATTCCGTCCATATCGATCGCGCCACTGTAATTATAATTGAGTTCGTTGGAGCAGGCGTAGCTGTCTAATTGTACTCCATCGTAGAATTTGGTTACTCCGGCACCGCGAGAAACGCCCCATGAATGAGGCCAAACGGTATTGGATCCGCCACCATCCGCTTCGCCGTATCCGGCATAAAAGACATAGACATTGTCGATATATCCGTCTCCATCGGCATCATATTGAGAAAAATCCACAGAAGCATCCAATTGGTTGCATGCTTCAATGACCATTTCTTCCGGATGGAGATCGTTGCCCCAATAGTCGTTGGCGCCATAATAACTCATATTGTGAGCCAGCGTAACGGGACCGTAAACATCGAAATCGGGAAGATATATTCCATTCGAGTTTTTTACGTAATAATCACGTGCGCTTCCGATATGTCCGTTCTGAGTATAGCCGGTCTGATTGAGCATATCGTCATAAGCCTGATGAGGCTGAGAAATGCTGAACTGGACATCGGTATATTGAACCAGAATCACAAGTGCTTTTTGAACTCCCGTAGTCGGGTAGTTGCCTCCAATCAAGCGGTTGACCGGATACTTTTCGGGCGCAGCCTGTCTTTGAGCAACCATATTCTGTAAAATCGCTTCTTTATCGATGCCAGCGACGTAGCTTAGCTCATACGGAGATCGCATCGCTTCATCGGTTGCCCGAATCGAACCCGGCGCGACTTTGGAAGACTCATCGCTTACAGCATAATAAAAATATCCATCTTGTTTTTCGATGATCGGATAGCCGTCTTGGGAGGTATAGAAATGGAAACGCTCATCGCCTCGCAAGCAAATCGAAATCTGAGAGCCATCGGGAAGTTTTTT
>CAMTOW010000403.1 GCA_947074245.1 uncultured Bacteroidales bacterium
ACGCCTTTATTTATTTCATAAATGAATATCTGATTTTCCCGCTTATAAAGCGAATTGAGATCAGAAACGATCAAGTACTTTGACAATCAAATCGTTGATTGAATTCTTATAAGATGTATTCGTATTCAACGCGATACGATTCGCAATGATCGAACAAACCGTCATCGCTTTATGTCCCATCAAAAGAGAAAGACCGGCCAAAGCGGAACTCTCCATCTCATAGTTGGTGATCTTACGCCCGTTGAAATCGAAACTCTCAATTTTTTCATTCAGTTTCGGATCTGCCAGCGGCAATCTGAGTTCACGTCCCTGTGGGCCATAAAAACCGTTTGCAGAAACCGTAACGCCCAATACCATATCACCCTGAGCGATACGCGCTACTAATTCCGGGTTTGCATCCACTACATAAGGGGCTGCGCATTGACGCGGATAACCACTGTATTCAGTAAACGCTTTTTCAAATTCCAGATCACATACCGAATCACGATTCGCATAGAAGTTCAAAACACCATCGAATCCGATCGAAGATTCCGAAACGACGAATGTACCAACCGGCACGTGCGGCTGCAAACCACCTGAGGTTCCGATACGTACCATTTCCAAAACCGTCAACGGGTCTTTTACCGTACGTGTTTCAAAATCGATATTTACAAGTGCGTCCAACTCATTCACAACGATATCGATATTATCCGTACCGATACCATGCGAAATTACGGTCAAACGCTTCCCTTTATAGGTTCCGGTAATCGTATGAAATTCACGGTTGGTCACGTTCACTTCTTGTGAGTCGAAATGAGAAGCAACCAGATCAACCCTTGCCGGGTCGCCCACAAGTATGATTTTATGAGAAATATCACCCGGTTTCAGATGCAAATGGAAAATAGTCCCATCCGGATTGATGATTAATTCAGAAGCAGCTATCTGTTTCATAAAATAGGATATTAAATAAGTAAAAAAGAAAACAGCCAGGTCGTAAAGGATACATATCCTATAACAAGCCTGGCAAAGTTTTCGTTCGATTCAGTCACATGAAAGGGCCTTCTTAGCCGATTGGCTGACTGCCGTTGGGTTTACCTCCGGCAATGGAGTCTCGCATATCGGTGTCGGCCATGATGTTACGCATTTTATAGTAGTCCATGACACCCAGGTTTCCGGTTCGGAAAGCCTCGGCGATGGCGCGAGGTACTTCGGTTTCTGCTTCGATCACTTTGGCACGGGCTTCCTGCGCTTTGGCAATCATTTCCTGTTCCAGCGCAATAGCCATTGCACGTCTTTCTTCCGCCTTAGCCTGAGCGATATTCTTGTCGGCATTCGCCTGATCGATCTGAAGTTCTGCACCGATGTTTTTGCCGATATCGATATCCGCGATGTCGATCGAAAGGATTTCAAATGCGGTTCCCGAGTCAAGCCCCTTGCGAAGCACGAGTTTCGAAATAGAATCCGGATTCTCCAATACGGTCTTATGTGTATCTGCCGAACCGATTGAAGATACGATACCTTCACCGACGCGGGCCAGAATGGTATCTTCACCTGCACCTCCCACCAACTGGCGGATATTCGCGCGTACGGTTACGCGGGCTTTGGCAATCAACTGAATACCGTCTTTTGCAACAGCAATCACCGGCGGCGTATCAATCACTTTCGGATTTACCGACATCTGAACCGCTTCGAATACGTCACGTCCGGCAAGGTCGATCGCAGTAGCGTCTTTGAACGATAATTCAATGTTCGCTTTAGAAGCCGATACCAAGGCATGAACCACACGTTCGATATGTCCTCCTGCCAGATAATGCGCTTCCAACTCATCACGGGTGATGGTATTCAATCCGGCTTTATGTGCCTCGATCATGGCGCGCACGATAATCTGCGGCGGTACATGGCGGATTCTCATCAATACGAGTTGGGTCAAAGAGATATGTACGCCCGAAACCTTTGCGGAGATCCAGAGCAATACCGGCACAAAATGAAAGAATAAGAATAATAAGATCAGTATTATTCCTAAAAGAATTAATGATTCTACCATTTGTTGAGTTTTACATTTTAGTATTTAAGAATGAATTGAATGCACTTTAAAGTCAGAAAGAGTCAGATTTCACGTACGAGGACGCTTGTTGGGAAAACGCGGATAACCTCAACCGTACGCCCGGCTTCAACGAAACCATCTTCGGATTTGGCTTCTATTTTCTTACCGTCGAGCAGAATTGTTCCCATCGGATTGAGAATCGAAAGAGTCATCGCCTGTTGTCCCTCTTTCACATCGATTTCGATGCGATTCGGTGCTTTGGAAACAATCTCTTTTTTTAGCGACATCCGGTTAAGCATTTTTCCTTTTATGAATCGATAGATACCGAAAAACAGAAAAATACAACTTGCGCAAAGTGTAATTGTTCCGGCCGTCGTGCCCAACTGTTCATAAGCGAACCAGACCGATCCGGCCAAAAACGCGATACCTCCGATTCCGACGAAACCGAATCCCGGTATCACGAACACCTCAAGTATGATCAATGCGATGCCGAACAGCGCTAGAATGGTAATGATGAAAATATCCCAAAGCATAATGTCAGATATGAATGAACCGGATGGTTATCGTTTGTTGCTGATGTGATTGATCTCCGTATTGCGAGCCTTTAATTTTAATTCCGGATTCAAAGCTGCCAACTCATTGCTGTTTGACGTGCGCTGCACGTTCTTCGTCGATCA
>CAMTOW010000404.1 GCA_947074245.1 uncultured Bacteroidales bacterium
CGAGATTCTCCGGAGTGACTGGAGTTCAGACGTGTGCTCTTCCGATCTTTGCAAAAGTCACTTGAACCATTTAAACCGGAAACACTTGAAAAACAACCGGCAGATAAAATGACGAAAAACGCTACCGAACTATTGAATCGTTTTTAATAACAGATCCATAATCCGAATCATATAACGAAACCCCTGCTTTTCCCGATAAGTCGATTATCGAGGAAAAGCAGGAGTTTTTTATTATCAAAATTCGTGACGGACATTTTATCCGATCGCATTTCACTGCATCGTAAAGCGCCAGATCGTTCCTTCTGACAAGACAATCCAGATATTGCCTCTTGAGTCATCGACAATCTGATTGATTGAGGAATCGCCACATTTGTACTTCCACAAGAAACAATTAAATCCGGCAGCTGTAGCGATTATCTCTCCTCTTCGAGAACCGGAATATACGATTCGGCCAATTTCCAACCCGGGACACGGATTGTGTTCGACGCCGATGTTGAGAGGACTCAGGCTCTCCCCTTTCAGCTGAGCCGAAGGAAAAGGCAGACTCAACAACTCGCCATCAAACGTTTTCGCATACGCTCGCTGCAAAATCGGAGAATAGGTAAGCGATTCGCTTACCTTATAGCGATCGCTCTTCCAGATCTCGGAACCGTTGTTTAAATCCAGCGCGGTCATGCGAGAATCGGGAGTGACGATGAGTACCATGGTATCGGCAATAACGGGCATGATGTTGCCGGTATTCAGTATTTCTCTCACATCTTGGCCGAAAGCCCATTCCCAACATAATTCACCACTTTTATCGTCCAGGCAATAAAGCGTCTGATCGGGCGATCCGAACACAACCTTATTATCCGAAACAGAAGGGATGCCCAACAGATGTCCGTTTTGAGGAAGATGATCGAAACGCCAAACGAGTTCGCCATTGGCAATATCGATTTTCAGGAATTCGCCTTTCCCTCCGCCCATATAAAGAAACCCGTTTTTGATGCGGCCATCGTTTAACAAAGGAGCTTTGGTTTTTACAACCCATTTCACATCGCCATTCTTGAGATCCAGAGCCGCAATTCGGGAGTTGGGCAATCCGACAATCACTTTGCCCTCGGCAATCAACGGGGTAGAATAAAGAGCAGCCAGAAAATTCTTTGTCCAACGGATCTCGCCACTCTGTTCTTCCCGAACAATCAATGCGCCCGAGGAAGTGCCATAGAAAAAACAGCCGGCACCAATGGTCAATCCCGTGAAAATAGACGCATTTTCGGAGAGCACCTTGTCTGCCACCATATTGAGAGGAAGCATACCCTGCTGTCGTTTAATGGTGACACCTTCGGCATATCCCATCCAAACGCGATTGGAGGTATCAATGCGAAAATCCTCGATCGGATCGACATTGCCACGTTCGTAATATTCGGTTCGAATCACACTTCCATCGAGCGTTACGAGCGTATAACCAGCTTTCCCCTCGGTATTGATCAAAGCGGGATAGACAATCTGCGGTATGGAGTCGGCATGGTATAATTTAAAGCGATTTTCCTGTCCGGCAAAAGTAGCCATGGCATGATGTTTCTTCAAGATATTTTGCAGGCGAACGGTATTGCCTAATCCTTCGCGAATAGGATATTGGCTGAAAAAAATAACTTTCCGGTTGGGATCCGGATTCATAGAAAGCTGCCCATTGAGCCAAGCCAGATCTTCCATCTTCACATGACCATCATCCATCCGGATGTAGGGTCCGGTATTGATTCCACAAAACTCATATTCGTTCAGAATAAAATGAAAACGATCGTCATTCATGTATTCATAGAAGGTATTCCCCCCGTTTTCGGACCAAAGCACTTCATTGCCTCCCGGCAATATATATACGGGATAAGGTAGATCTTTGAAAAAGGCGGATGCTTGACGAATCTCCTCCTCCGTTCCGGAATGAGTGAGATTGCCCGTCAGAACCAAGAAATGAGGATATTTCCCGGATATATCATCCAGAATCCGATGCAAAGAATCCTGTTGCATCCGATCTTCGGAATAATTAAAATCTGACATAACCACAAAGCGGATCGGAACGGAAGCACAAGCGATCATCGTCAGAAAAAACAGAAAAGCGAACAGACTGATTTTTTTCATAATGACTGTCAAGCTGAATAGTTTCTGATAAGATAAACACTTTTTGCGAAAGAATGACTTAAATAAATATCGACATTTCGGATTCTTCTTTACATCTATACATATTTACTTATATTTGCGACAAATCATTCAACTATGAAAATTAAAACGATCAATTTACCTTCGACCGAGATGGAAGCTATCGCTTCTTTTATGAACAACCCAGAAAGCGCACTTGAAACATACAAAATCGACCAGGTTAACTGGCCTGAGCAATATCCCTATAAACCAGAAGTGACTTTACGAATGGCACACAATGGTAAAGAATTATTCCTCCAGTTTGACGTACGCGAACAATATACAATGGCGCGCGTAGATAAAGACAATGGCGAGGTATGGACAGATTCTTGCTGTGAGTTTTTCATCAATTTCGATGAAACAGGATATTATAATCTGGAGATGACTTGCATCGGCAAAGCATTGCTTGGTTTCCGCAAAACGAAGAAAGACGCAATACACGGAGATCAGCAGACGATGGAGTCGATCCGCCGCATATCGACAATGGGAACAGAACCATTTGAAGAGAAAAAAG
>CAMTOW010000405.1 GCA_947074245.1 uncultured Bacteroidales bacterium
AACCTGTCACAACGGCATCTTCCGGCAAACGAACGTTCGGGTTCTCTACACGGAAATGAAGAAGAATATCTCGTATTGAGGTTCCGATTGAAGGTATGGAAGCCTCAAAACTTTCGCTCGAACCGAAATACCAATCGAAATCCGCTTCAATGGCAATCGAATCGCCATTATGGAATCCGTTTAGGATCGCCGATATCTGAGAATTCTTATCCTTGCATAAATTGACCGGTTTGTTGGTTACCTGCACTTCGCCATCTATGATCAGACGGGAAGCCGGCGCCACATAAAACCCGTCGAACCACCCACATACATTCTCAAAATCGAATGATGGAGCGAATCCGTCATTATGGTTCCAGTTCAAGGCCGCATAATAATATTTATCCGGAATGACACGAGTCTGATCTTGACGGATAATCAGATATTTGACACCGTTTCGGACTTCAAACTGATAGAAATCAGGATATTCACTTGCGGTCTGTGACTTTTTCAGTCGCAATACTCCATATTGCTCTCCGTCCGGTGCGAAATGATAATCACATCCCACTACGGTCTGGCGGTCTTCATTCCGGAATTGATAATACAGATTGTATTCCACGTCCGGCAACCACCCTTCGGTCAGCTTATCATATTCGACACGGATACAGGTCTTCGTCGTTTTATGACACAACGGAGCTTCCTGATAAGCCTCTACGACAGGAATCGAACGATAAATACGCACATCGTCAAGCCCCAGGTCATTTCCGTCGGAACTGATTCCATTATTCACCACTTCGAGCAAATAGGTATCATAGTTGACTTGCGAGTCGAACGAGAGTTCATAAAATACCTGCTGCCACTCAACCGTATCGCGCAACTGTTTGTATTCGATGTCTCCCGTTGTAAAGCGATGAAGAACATCTTCTGTATCACCGGATCTGCCTTTCAGAACGAAGTTGACATTCGGATTGGTTTTGCCGGTATTCGAGTTCAGATTACAAATCCAGGCCGAGATATACAGCTTGGTATCGGAACACAACTGTTCATTGAATTTTAGATTCACCAACGTCCCCGGTTTTTCGGAAGCGTCGACATATACGAAATAACCTTTGTCGCGTTTTTTACTATTGTAGAATTTTCGATCACGAACACAGGCCCGTGTAGACCAGCCGTATCCCGAAGAGGTATTTTCGGAAGCGACATTCATTGATGTAAATAAACCGTATTCACTCCAATTGGGGTGATACCCGGATTTGGATCGGGCATTATTCAGTACCGGATAAGCGAAGCCATAGGTACTTTCCTCCCAACGTAAAGGTTTCAGGTAAGCACCTCCCTGATAATCATAATCGAAATCGAGTTTGGTCACCAGCAGATAATTATCCTCCAGATATTTGGTTTGGCGCTGCGCACTCAGTTCACTTTCGATCGTAGGTTTTGCGTCACCGACAAAGTTGATTTTGAACTGAGCTACGTTGTAATAATTTGAACCGCATTTAACTTGAAGTTTCACCGTTTGACTTGTTCCGGCACGTCCTCCGTTGATCGTCTGGAATCGGGCAGACGCCCCGGTCTGATCCGATCCGTTGTTCCAACGAAAAGCTTTTCCCTGTGCGATATCATTGCCCGCGAAATAATTATCATAATTATAAGCCGGAGAAATCTTAATCGGCTGTTCAGCGGGCGCATCGATCGTATAATTCTCCAGGTAGTTCCCGGACGAAAGCGCATTGATTTTCTCTGCGATCTCACGAGCGTTGCGGATAATATACACCATGCGATAAGACAAAGTCGGTTCGACAAATACATTGGTCAGCACCTGACTTCGGTTCGCACCCTCCATTCCCGGAGAAAACGCCTCGGGTTTTGCAAAATTCAGGAATTGAGATACGTCACAAGCGATCGTATCATTGCCGACCGTCGATGAATTATACACCACGTTGACCGCATTAGATACGTTTTTCCCACAATTGTTATACCAGATATATCCTTTCTCGGTCGGAATAAGGTCGTTTTTCTTTTGGATATCCGATGCGATACCATCCGTAGAGTAATTATACCAACGATAATATCCATTTAAACAACTATTCCCTTCTACAGGGACACGAAGCGTTACGGACGAACCATCTTTCACATAAACGATCTGACGATTCTCATGTGTTTTCTGCATACGGTTCCTATCCCATCCGGATTGATACGGATCTTGTTTATGAGCAACGGATAATGCTTCGCTGATTTTCAAAGAAGAGGATGACGCGTTGACTGTAAAACCTCGTGAAGAAGATGAATAAGTCAGATAGGTATTGCCCCCTACGTTCTTCAAACAATCGTCTGTTACAAGCCATTCATAATAACTACCCGAAGGGTTGCTGCTTATTACTAAGTTCTTTCTGTTGCCCGACAACCCGATATAACTCCGTTTATACGGATTATAAATCAAGCATCTGCCGTTTGATTGGGGAATCACCGTCCAGTAACAATCCAGATTAACCGATGCTACAGTTTCTGTCGCGCTGCCACCAGTATTGACAGACAAACAACGAGATTGATCCGGCGATTGAATCACATAACATTTATCTTCTTGCATGATCGCGCTTACCGCATCTGTCATATTCATTAAGAATAAAGCGACAAGCACAATTCTGCAGACACGAGATCGGAAGAGCACACGTCTGAACTCCAGTCACTCCGGAGAAACTCGTATG
>CAMTOW010000406.1 GCA_947074245.1 uncultured Bacteroidales bacterium
CCGATCTCGACCGTTACTTTACCAATTATGAAACAGCGAATGTATCACATATCACATCTGACGGACGATTAGGGTTCACTTCAGGCATAGAAGGTCAGTCAATCGGATATAACGAATACCTGCGTCAGTTCACACCGGAGATGTATTATAGCGAAAGCGAAGACTGTCTCTATACGGTATGGCGCGTGACGACGGCCGCACAGGGATGGCAAGGTGTGAAAATACAAAAACTAGCGATGTCAGGCGAATTGCTTTGGTCACCGGAAGGTGAAGACGTACTACCCCTTACAGAAACTACGGTTGGATATAACTCGATCAGCGGCGCTCCGGAAGGAGGGTTCAATGCATTCTACATGACGCTCGACAGCTATGCGGAAGTGACCGGTTATGCATCACGAATTCTTCCGGACGGAACCTATGCTTGGAGCGATGATATCCGGACCGTTACCGAACCGAAAGGAGCTACGAAAGGCAGTATGAAAACATCCCGTCTGATCGACGATAACCATTGGATCGTTATGTGGACCGATGCCCGTCTGCTTCCGGAAGAAGAAAAATCAAACGATAAGATCTATGCGCAACGAATCAACCACGACGGAACCTACGGTTTGGAAACATCTCTAAAAGAAACCGTTTCGAAAGCAGACGCCAAACTATCGGCATACAGCGAAGATGGCTCAGTTTTGTTTCTGATCGATATGGAAAAGGGAGGAATGGCCGAACTGAATCTATATACTGTTTCCGGACAGAAAGCAGCTACGCTTTTCCGTGGAAATCTGAATGAAGGAACCAAACATATTCAATGGAATCCGGCGCTTGACGGTGGCGTTTATATCGCTCGCCTGACTACTGAAAACGGAGCGTATTCGGTACGCGTTATTCTGAAATAATCACCAAAACAGAGATTTATGAAAAGATTTATCATACCATTCCTAATCGTGCTGCTGAGCCCGTGGGCAATGACGCAGGCGCAACCGGTCTACAGCTACGGATTTGAGAGCCATGTGGGTACCTATTCCGAAATAGCGGGAGGTACGGCTATGGATCCGATCCTCGGTGAGGGGCTCAGCAATGTGGCATTCATCGGATCTCTCACAGCTGTAACCGAACAGACTTCGCAAACGGGATTTCCTATCGGATTCGATTTCATCTATAATAACCAGACGATGAATCAATTCGGTATCGGTTCGAATTTTGCCGTAGTACTAGGTAAAGATCAGGTTTCGATCGATCCGCTCCGCGGAGCGTTCCTGGTAGGTGATACCGGCGAAGGGAAACGAAACGTGATCGCAACGGGCATCAATGCGGGAATTACGGGTACCGGCGATACGGAGATCAGCTATCTCGTTTCGGGTGATGCGCCCAACCGAATCCTTACCGTTCAATTCAAGAATATCGGGGTTTACATGGATTATTGGGGTGACAACATCGCACCAGTCAGTTTCCAGATCCGCCTACGCGAAACTACCAATCAGATCGAGATGATCTATCAGGGATGGGAAGAAGCGAATCAGAATGCCAGCAGATACTGTCAGGTCGGCATCAAAGGAGAAGACTCGGATCGGCATATGCGTGTCAGCACCGGAAACGCCAATTGGCAATCGACGGAACGTTCGACCAACGTCAATACGATGTTGTGGGATTCGGGTAGCAACATTGTCAATGGATTGACCTATGTGTTCACGCCTCCTGCTAATTGTGAAGCACCGATAGCGCAACCAAATGCCCTAACGCTGACCTCTTCCACCACGGCAATCAACGGAACATTCGAACCTGTGGCCGATGCGGATCATTATCTTGTAATCGTTTCGGAAGAACCGACCTTGGATATGCAGCCGCAGAATGGTATCTATTACACCACAGGAGAAACTTTGGGTAATGGTATCGTAGTGAATTTCACTACTGAAAATTCATTCTCGACATCTTCTCCTTTGAATGGAGCTTCTACTTATTATCTCCATATATATGCGTGCAATTCCTATTGCATGTACGGTCCGGTTTATTGCACGGCAACTCCGCTCTCCGGTAGTTCCGTTACAATGCCAAATGCTCCACAGGCTCTGATGATGGCTGAAAACGGATATGACCAAGTGACTCTAGCGACTACGCCGAATGATCACGGAGACCAAATCGTCATCGCCTTGACGGAGCAATATTACAAAGACTCAGGCAACAACATTACCATCAACGGTCAGTTCGGGCAACCGTCCGGCACGTTATCGGTTGGTGACGAGTTGGAAAACGGAGGTCGGATCGTATACATCGGTCCATCTTCGGAAAATATCGTCATCGAAGAGTTGGAAAGCAATAAACTGTATCACTTCATCGCGTGGAGTCTGGATGGAAACGGAAATTATTCGACGACCGGTTCCTACGAAAATATTCTGACCTGGGGTGAAATGCCGTTTGTTCCGGAATTCGATCAAATGCCGTTATATGGGGTTCCGTTCGGATGGGAAGGTGAGAACTTCTCGCTCAGTTACAATCGGGCAAACGGTGAATACACGCTCGAATGTCGCCTGAACGGAGTGAACACGACCACAGGAAAAGTAAGCACCCTGACTACTCCTTGGGTAAAACTGGGAGAAGAAAGCAACCGGATCTTGTTTGATCTGACCATGTACATTTGGGGACGCTTCAACAACACACCATACAACGACTGGAAAGACAATGACA
>CAMTOW010000407.1 GCA_947074245.1 uncultured Bacteroidales bacterium
ACCAAATGCTGAATTAATTGAAAATACCCCTCTTTGCTCAAGCAATTGCAAGTTGAAGTTTCAACATGCAGGCAAACTTAAAAGACGCTGATTTTGTTTTTAACAAGAACAAATATCCTGATGCGGAAATAATCGATTTGAGATAAAAACAACATATTCACATTAACATTTAAAGCTCTTATACAAAATGGAAAATAATGAAAAAGTTCGCTGTCTGATCATCGGATCAGGTCCTGCAGGATACACTGCGGCTATTTACGCAAGCCGCGCCAACCTGTCTCCTGTCTTATATGAAGGAATCCAACCGGGTGGTCAGCTGACAACGACTACAGAGGTTGAAAACTTTCCGGGTTATCCGAAAGGAACTACGGGAGTCGAGTTGATGGAAGATATGAAAAATCAGGCACTTCGTTTCGGTGCCGATATCCGTTTTGGTATCGCTACATCCGTTGAGTTCAATCAAGAAGGTTGCCACAAAGTGGTAATCGACGAAAAGAAAACGATCGAAGCAGACGCCGTGATCATCGCTACCGGAGCTACGGCGAAATATCTTGGATTGGCAGACGAAATCAAATATGCAGGTATGGGCGTTTCCGCTTGTGCTACTTGCGACGGATTTTTCTATCGTAAGAAAGTAGTAGCGGTTGTAGGTGGTGGAGACACCGCTTGCGAAGAAGCGATCTACCTTTCTCAGCTTGCATCTAAAGTATACTTGATCGTTCGTCGTGACGAACTTCGTGCATCTAAAATCATGCAGGCACGTGTTCACAACGAAAAAAACATCGAAATTCTGTTTGAAACTCAGACCGTGGGTCTTTATGGCGAAAACGGAGTGGAGGGAGCTACCCTTGTTCATCGCAAAGGAAAAGAAGACGAAGAGATCATCTCTTTGCCGATCGACGGATTCTTCCTGGCAATCGGACACAAACCGAATACAGATATCTTCGCAAGCTACCTCGAACTGGATGAAACCGGTTATATTCTGACTAGTGGAAAAAGCTCTGCAACCAATGTAGCTGGCGTATTCGCAGCCGGAGACGTAGCGGATCCACACTATCGTCAGGCGATTACAGCTGCAGCATCAGGCTGTAAAGCAGCCATCGATGCAGAACGTTATCTGGTATCTGAAGGAAAATAAGATCTTTTGATTCAAATCAAACCATAAGAGGTTGTTCGAAATAAACCGAACAACCTCTTTTTTTATGCTTCTTCGTGAATGATTCATGCCCATATTCATCCCGTAACGATTATTTATGCAATAATATCTTAAATACAGAAACTTACATGACGCTGTATCTTTTAGAAATCTCAAAAAACTAAAACAGAATTGTAAAATTTATTATATTTGTGCTACACAACACTGTTTATTATTCACACCCATGATTACACAAAACCGAGAAATAGATATTACGAAATATCTTTCCAATATCTGGCCTCTTTTATCTCCGAATGAACAGACCCTCATTAAGGAACAGATCAAAATCAGAACGTTCCGCCGTAATGAGATCATTTATCACGAAGGCGAAGAGGCAACCCAACTGATGTGCCTACTTCGAGGCAAAGTAAAAATCTACAAAGGTGGAATCGGTGGACGCAACCAGATTATGCGTCTGATTCGTCCCGTTCAATATTTCGGATACAGAGCCTATTTCGCCAATGAAACCTATCTGACCGAAGCAGCAGCTTTCGAATCATCAACGATCGCTTTCATTCCGATGCGATTGATCGAATACCTGATTCGTTCCAATAATGCCCTTGCCTTATTCTTCATTCGCGAATTGTCCATTGACTTGGGAGAATCCGACGAACGAACCGTCAATCTCACACAAAAACATATCCGTGGTCGTCTTGCCGATTCAATCATCTGTCTGTTGGATAAATACGGCACCGAAGCAGATGCCTGCACCATCAACATCTATCTTTCGCGCGAAGATTTGGCGAACCTTTCCAATATGACGACATCCAATGCGATCCGTACCCTGTCCAGCTTCTGTTCCGAAGGTGTATTGGCCGTCGACGGACGTCGCATCAAAATACTCGATGAAGATAAACTTCGTAAAATTAAACGATTCGGATAATACATCCGCTCCAATAAAATAAACCGCCGCATCCATTCCATTAAGAATAGATGCGGCGGTTTTCGTCAAGCCTCATACACGCCTTTCGGCATCACTTATACTGATCCAAAATCGTTTTCAACTGATCCGCCTGAATCACACCGGATTGACGCCATACGCTGGCTCCGTTTTTAAAAATCATCAACGTCGGTACCGACTGAATCTGATATTTTTGGGCAAGAGGCTGATTTTTATCGACATCGATCTTTATTATCGTTACCTCTTCCCTCACTTTTGTTTTTAATTCTTCCAAGATCGGTTTCATCATTTTACATGGTCCGCACCATTCTGCAAAAAAATCTACCAAAACCGGTTTATCAGAACTGATGATTTGATTGAAATCACTCATAATTCATCTATTTATTCGTTAAACATTCGTACATATTCAGACAGTCAGACTCTGACATCGCTGTCTTTTTAAGAAACACGGCTTTCTGATAAAAGTTCAATATGATATTTTTTTCAGCATTTCTTGCATATTCAAGTTTTTGCATTACCTTTGCAACGCAATCGGGAAACAAACCCGTTAAGCACTGGAGAGGTGGCA
>CAMTOW010000408.1 GCA_947074245.1 uncultured Bacteroidales bacterium
TCTGATTAGTCTTGATCATACTCATCCAATAATTATTTTCCTTAATATCTTCCTGATATTTTTTAGCAAGATATTCTTTCACTTTATTGAAGTTTTCCGATTTAGGACCTTCTTTCGCAATTTTAGCCAATTCGTCATAAGCTCTTTTCGAAAGACGATCCTTCATTTCAGCACCTGTATCAAAACCATACAAGAAAATAAATTCATCGGCCGGATCGATATTTACTTCACCCATAGTACCTACACCATAAGTTCCACCCTCTTCTTCGCGAATGGTTTCAACATAGACGATATCCATAATCTGTTTCAACATCGTCATCATCAGCCTATTTTCAATATTATATTCGCACTGACCGGTCAAAACATTATAGATCGTTACTTTAGGCGTAGCCATCTGTTGTGTAAACTCATTATTGATCATACCGGAAGCAATACGCGGAGCAATATCCTTATAATTTTCGCGTTCCGATTTCGAAGGCAAAGATGCGATATACTGTTCTACCAGCGGTTTGAATGTTTCCGGATCGATGTTCCCTACAAACGTGAATGTAAAATCACCGGCATTCGCGAAACGTTCCTGATAGATTTCAAAAATACGATCGTAATTCAAAGATGGCATTTCAGATGCCAACAGGCGCTGTACTCTCGGATTATGATTATACAATGTGTTTGTCAGCGAGTCACTGAATACTACCATCGGATTCGACTGAAGATTCTCATAGGAAGGAAGTGTTCGGTTATACCAAGCCTGGTATGCTTCCTGATCCTGGCGCGGAGATGTAAAATATAAATACATCAACTGCAACAATGTCTCCATATCTTTCGGAGTCGACTTTCCGGAGAATCCTTCCGATATCTGATCGATCGACGGAGCGATTTCTACACGTTTTCCGGCCAGAGCTTTATTCAAGTCTGTTTTATTGAAAGCGCCAACTCCACTCAAATTAATCACATCGTTCAGAGCTTTCATATTAATGATATCCGAATCCGGCAATAGTGATTTCCCGCCCGGACTAGTCACGTTCATTATGACTTGATCTTTTTTAAAGTCCGTCGATTTAAAGATCACCTTCGCGCCATTCGACAAAACCCATTCTGTTGTTCCGAACGCACCTGTTTTTTCAGATACGACTTTACCCGAAGTCGGTATTTCTGCAATTAGCGGTTGATCCGAAACAGTTTCTTCGTATGCGATCGCCGGCACATTCGATAAGTTATTGAATGAAAGCAAAAGTTCGTCTTGCTGAGGGTATGATACCCCTTGCTTTTCTACTCCCATCATCATTACCGCAATATTTTCGGGCTGCATATATTGTTTAAGCACCATATTGACCTGTTCCAATGGAATATTAGGCACGATCTGGTTCAACATCGCATACATGGTTTCGATACCCGGAGTCGGTTCGCCATTCAGGTAATGCCCCAAATATTGTTTTACATACGCATCACTCTTCACTTTATCTCGCTCATTGTAAGCATTTTCCAGCTTACTCAAATATTCAGCTTTCGCTCTTTCATATTCCGAAGGAGTAAATCCGAATTCTTTCGCACTATTGGCTACAGCCAACAAAGTTGCTAGTCCGTTTTGCCATTCGCCGTCTTTAAACGCCATTCCGATTGTAAACGCGTCTTTCGTTTTTGCAACCACATAGTTATCATATGCGGCATCTGCATCCATAAAAGGAGCATCGGCTTTATTCGTAATTTCCTGATAACGCTCGTTCAGCATCGAAATGATCAGATCATTGAACAAATCAACGATGATACCGACTTGCGAATTCCGAATCGAATCCGGCAAAGCATCCTGTTTGTACATCACAGATAAGATATTCTGAGTTGCTTCCTTATCCGATGCAATTGCGATGAGCGGTTCCTTATTATCCTCAACCGGGAAATAAATACGTTCTGCCGCATTTTCCGGTTTTGGAATATCCTGCCACATCTCTTTGATACGAGCTTCCACCTGATCTACATCCACATCCCCCACGATGATCACAGCCTGAAGATCCGGACGATACCATTTATGATAATAATCACGTAAATCACTGTAAGGGAAATTATCCACCACTTCCATCAATCCGATCGGCAAACGTGCGCCATATCGGTTATTCGGATAAAGTGCCGGAAAAATCTCATTCTCATACATTCGTAAATATGGATTCGAACGAGTACGCCATTCTTCATGGATCACGGCTCTTTCACTATCAATCTCCTGATCTTCCAGCGAAATGAATCCAGACCAATCATGTAAAATCAACAAGCAAGAGTCAACCAAGCCAACATTATAAGTCGGCACATTCGATAGATTATAAACCGTCTCATCGAATGATGTGTAAGCATTCACGTTGGTCCCAAACTTCACGCCGTTTTTTTCCAGATAGTTCAACATGCTTTTTTCCGGGAAGTTTTTTGTCCCGTTAAAAGCCATGTGTTCCAAAAAGTGAGCCAATCCGCGTTGAGACTCTTCTTCCAGAACAGAACCGACACGTTGGGCGATATAGAACTCAGCCCGGTTCTCCGGCAAATCATTATGACGAATGTAATACGTCAATCCGTTGTCCAACTGCCCGTATCTAACTTGTGGGTCAAGTGGCATTTGCGGAACTTGTGGCATCTGAGCGGATAAGCACAGCGGTGCAAAGCCGACCACAACCACAGACA
>CAMTOW010000409.1 GCA_947074245.1 uncultured Bacteroidales bacterium
AGCTGAAGCTGTAAAAGAAAAGAAAGAACCTAAGAAACGTACTCGCAAAGCAACAGATGTCGTTTAAAGAAAAACGGGAATTTGAAGAGTTAGAAGTCGAAATACCGAAACTGGAAGAAGAAAAATCATTGTTGGAGACAGAGATGTCTTCCGGAAAACTATCTACCGATGATTTGATCTCCAAATCAAACCGAATCAGTGAACTGATTGAGTTGATTGACGAGAAAACATTACGTTGGTTGGAATTAAGTGAAATTGGTTCTTGATCAGTTTAAATTGATCAGTTAAAAAGACAAGCCTGTTATGAATGGAATCGATTCCTTCATAACAGGCTTGTTTATTTGAATAGATCTGATCAGAGTTTTATCTTTTTCGAAGTTCCCTTCTCGGATTCGTTATGCAGTCTATCTACTGCCGTTACGACATATCGGTATTTATGTTTCCCTTTTTCATAGGGTAATTTGTAGAATGTATTGCGGGTAATCTCTACAATTTTCGAAGCGTCTTCCAAATCTGGCTTTTCGTTTTTATCGAAACGATAAATACAGAAATAAATCTGTTTCTGTAGTTCGTCATCGGTCGGTTTTGTTTGCCAGGAAAGGATATATCCGTCCGGAGTCCATTTTGCTTTAAGTTTCTTTACATTTTCCGGTTTTCTATCATCGATAAAGTCATATGCGGGGATTAATGCCGGAGTGGTATGATATTTCTCTTTCAATATGGTGCCGACTCCATTTTCATTTGCAGCGATTTGATACCCGTACCAAAAACAATTTCCCTGAATATTAGGCAATTTTCGCGTCATATTCATTTTATTATTGAAATGATTATGAGATGAGGTCAGGTTTGAATTTCCATCCAATGAGCGCGATATACTTTGTCCCACATACATATGACGCTCGTTCGCATGATTATCCCACCATTTGGCGAGCGTTTCATAATCGGCTGCTTTATGTCCGATTTCCCAGTAAATCTGTGGCATCATATAGTCTACCCATCCTTCATTGGTCCAGCGAGTCACATCTGCATAGAGATCGTCATAATTTTGCAAGCCGTTCGTGTTACTGCCGTTCGGATCGTTTTTTCGGTTTCGGTAGATGCCAAATGGGCTGATGCCGAAACGCACCCAGGGTTTGACAGAGCGAATATCCTCATGAAGTGATTTAATTAGGATGTTTACGTTTTGTCTGCGCCAATCATCTCGTTGATTTTCATTGAATCCCATTTTTCGGTGATAAGTTCTGAAACTGGTGTCATCCGGGAATGGTTTTCCTGCTACAGGATAAGGATAGAAATAATCATCCATGTGAATGGCATCAATATCATAGCGCTCTACAATGTCCTTCACAACGTTACGGATAAATTTACGCGACTGAGGTAATCCCGGGTCGAAATAGATTTTTCCGTCATATTCTACAAACCATTCGGGATGTTGATGATAGATATGACTGGTGGTGAGAATCTCATTTTTAGAAGTCGTAACTCGATATGGATTTAGCCATGCGTGGAATTCGATGTTCCGTTTATGACATTCCTCGATAATGAAGTCCATCGGATCCCACGCCGGATGCGGAGCTTTCCCCTGACGCCCGGACAGATAGCGACTCCAGGGTTCTATTTTGGAATTATAGAAAGCATCTGCTGATGGACGTATTTGGAATATAATGGCATTTATACCCGTTGTTTGCATTTTATCGAGTAAATCGGTAATATACTTTTGCATTTCTCCTCGGCTCATTCGTGCATATTGATCTTGATAGACCGTTTGGAACCATGCGCCGCGAAACTCTCGCTTGACCGGTTCCTGTGCGAAAGCCGTAGAAATAGAGATAAAGAAAAAGGTCAGAATGATTAACAGATTGGAAATCTTCATAATAAAGAAATATCGTATGGTTTTGATGAATATTTACGACAAATATATATCAATAATTAAATATTCGTGAAAAATGTAATACTTACTCGTTGTGTTTGGCTCTCTTTGTATGTAACTTTGATTTATCAAATTCTAAAGAATATGAATCTAATTGCAGATAGTGGTTCTACAAAAACGAAATGGGCTCTCGCCGATTCTGAAAAACTCATTAAATATATTTATACGGAAGGGATTAATCCATTCTATCAGACTCAATCGGAAATTCGGAGCCTTCTTGAAACGAATTTGTTGCCTGAATTAGATGGTAATTTGGTCGACTCTGTTTATTTCTATGGAGCAGGATGTTCTTCTGCTGATAAGAAGGATAGTATACGAACAGCGCTAAGTTCTATATTTGATAAATCGGTTATTGAAGTAGAAAGCGATCTTTTGGGGGCATGCCGCTCTCTATTGGGTATTCATCCCGGTATTGTTGGAATATTAGGGACAGGTTCTAACTCGTGTTTCTATGATGGAGCGCAAATTGTTGATCAGATATCTCCGTTGGGTTACATTTTGGGTGACGAAGGGAGTGGAGCCGATTTGGGTAAACATCTTGTATCCGACTGTTTGAAGAATCAATTGCCTGCCGAACTTGTCGATCGCTTCTTCTGTAATTTTAGAATCACTAAAGAAGATATTCTCGAAAATGTATATCGACGCCCTTTCCCGAATCGTTTTTTGGCATCTCTTTCTGTATTTTTGAAAGAGAATATTGATGAGCCGGAATGTGTCGAACT
>CAMTOW010000410.1 GCA_947074245.1 uncultured Bacteroidales bacterium
GTGCAATACTTCGGTAATATGCAACAGATTGGTAAGGATACGTTGTCCCTCTAAATTTTCGGAACAGATCGGACGAATCCCATACACAGACAGAAAAGACTGCATCATATTGTATACGCCCGATTGACGTATGGTTGCCAAAAGTTCGCGAAAAACGTCCGCATGCTGATCAATAGGTAGTTTTTGGATTTTTTCAAGGGGAAATCCGAAATACTTCCGAAACAAGACCCGATTTACCTTTCCTCGGGTAGGATTCAGTATCGCCTCAAGCAGATAAGATATATAATCCGCTTCGCGGGATGAAAAGATGGTCTCTTTATCTTTAGCGATTGCCGGAATGCCGCGTTTCAACAAAGCCTGACGAATCTCCAGACTCTGATTGTTTGTACGCACAATGACACCGATATCGGATGGTCGAATACGGCGTTCCTGACCTTTTCCCGTAATTCTGACATTTTCGTCTTCCAACAATCGTTTTATCTCATTACAAACAAACCTTACATTCGAGTCGCCATCCTCGGTTTCGATCAGTTCAATCGGAATTACTTCCGACCCGTTTTCCGTCATCGACCCGACATCCCCTCCTCCGTGGAAGACGTCTTGATAAACAATCTCTTTATCCAAAAACAAATCATTGACACTACCCATCAATTGATTGGCTGCAGTAATAAATTCAGAGGTTGACCGATAATTATTATTCATTGTGAAAATATTTTCGTCTACTTCCTTTTTAGCCTCTTTATAAACCTCCAGATCAGCCTTTCTCCAACTATAAATCGATTGTTTCGGATCGCCGATATAAAATACGATTTTCCCCTCACGGCTGTATAACTCCCGAAAGATGGCATATTGCAAAGCATCCGTATCTTGGAACTCATCAATGAATACGGCATCGTATTTATTCGCCATATTCTTTTTAAACGACCGGTTTTCGATAGCCGCATCCCGGATATGCCGAATCAAGTCATCATAGGTCACCTTTCCGGTCTGATGTTTGTATGCGATCACTTTCTCTTTTGCATAAGCGAAGAACTGATTATAGTAATTCGTCATATGATTCGAAATATCCTGTTTCAGCCGAATAGACTCGGTTATCTTCCCGTAAAGTTCTTCTAAAGGTGACAGTTTGGTCAACTGGCCGGATTCTTTTTCTAATTCGGAGAAAAGAATTTTCAGAAAAGAATCACACCCTTGTTTGGCGTATTTACCCAAATTAGAATTTCCCAGCTTCAACATCGATATCTTATCGAAATCTCGACCAACGATCTGCTCGATCTCGTCTTTAAGCTGTTGTATTTTCGCCTGGATCGTTGTTATATCATCTTCCGAAACATCGACTTGTCCGTCAATGAATAGCTTGTCGTCCATCACTTTGGAAGCCATCGGTACCATCAATCCGTATTTTAGACTCTGATGCACCTGATCGAACGTTTTTTGGTCAGGAATCGTATTGAGAACTTCTCTTCGAAACTGAGCCAATGCGTTTTCAAGAATGTCGTGCGTATTGCTAATGATTTCCGGGTCAAAAGCCTGATTCGTCTCGAATGCATATTGCGTAATCGCCTGCTGACAAAAGCCGTGAATCGTCATAACTTGCAGTTGGTCGAGTTGACTCAAAGCTTGGTTCAAAATACCTTTTATTTCCGATTCGGTCGAATGGGAGATAGCGCGTTCCACAATCTGAGCGATCGTTATATCCTTACAATCCGCCCCATTGGCTTTCAGAGACGCCAGCCGGATGAACTTTCGTATCCTCAACTCCAATTCGGCTACAGCTTTATTGGTAAAAGTAACCATAAGAATCTTTGACAACGGAATCTGCTTTTCCAACAACAAGCGTAAAACCAGAATCGCGATAGAATATGTTTTTCCGGTTCCTGCACTTGCCTCTATCAAGTTGGAACCTTCGAGTTTGATTTCTTGTGCATCAAATTTTTTTCCCATCATTCGTTTTTTTATCTGTATCCAATTCTAATAATTCGACGATTTGATTTCTCAATTTCAAATCATCGTCGGACAATGTCAGCCCCTCTTCCAAAAGATGCAATCCATAAATGGATGCATAATTGTAGTCGGAAGGAGTAAATTGTGTTTTCATTTCTGTTTCAAACGTCGGCACATCGGCTATCACCCCTTCTTTACGTCTGGGGTGATAGAAAAGCAACTCTTTATTTCCTTTCAGATAGATATCCACCAGTTCTTTCAATTTTTCTTTCGCATCACGATTCTTCTACAGACTTATCTGTTTCAGGTTATTATTTTTATCAATACAGAGCGCACATGAATCGGTAAAATCGTCGCATAGTGACAATGCCAGATGACGCAACAAGAAGCGAGTCTTATATTTAGGCGTTTCGAGATCTTTGAAAAATACCGGATAATAATGTGCACCATATATTTTATCGACGGTACCGGTCAGTCGCACATTTAGCTCTTTTAAATCAATATCCAATGCGATCTTTTTTTCCTCTTGATCCGCAATCACTGCTTTATGCTTCTCTTTTATCTCATGAATCTCATCCCACATTCTCTCTTCTTCATTCATATCCAAACGCGCTAATTGCAACGCTCCATTCCTGGAAAGCTTAAATCGATGCCGTACTACTTCTGAGACTTCATTAGCATGAGTCATTAATTCTCATGTCAATTCAC
>CAMTOW010000411.1 GCA_947074245.1 uncultured Bacteroidales bacterium
CTAATTTTGACATGGGGAATAGCAGCCGCTATTTTAACAAAACCAAAATTCATATAAGATCATTTTATGCGGCAAAGATACATTATTCTGAGTAGTGTAAGAATCCGCTTAAGAGAATGTTTTATCCGGAATAATCTGTCATTGATATTTTTCATCAAAACATCGGTACTCTGCGCTTTCTCCGGAATGAAAATCTGATCGGACAAACTTTAATTCGATAGCTCTCGAGCATGAATATTGCGAATATTAAATTTTATATTTCACATATTATTTATAAATTGCAAACAATAGAGGCTTTTCTTTTTTATGTATTCTAAATAAAAACGACTCTAACTACATTAAAATCAAAACTGATTCTATGCATTTTGAATTTCTAAAATCCAAAAACCGATATTATTATATTTTCGCATCTCTCCGATTCAGAAGAATGCCCTGGACTGTTTATGACGTCATTCATTGTGAAGAGTGTCAGATCATAAGCAGAAACAGAGACATCTATGATGACTATTGTCGCTATCGGTGGCGTAAAAAGAAGCATTGAATACGATTTACACTTTTATTTTTTCTCAATTTTGCTTCATTTTCTCATCGTTCGACCTCTATTTGATTTTGCTCGTGCCGAAATAAAACTCGAGCAATCCTTCCGATAATTTCTCAAAATCGGTTTTCAGCTCTTTTTTAATCCCCAAACATTCATCTTTGATCTATGATTCGACAAGATTACATATTGGCCCTAATAGAACACTTCTTTGAATGTCTGGCTATCGTATTGGGTTTAAAAAGAAAAAAGACGCAAGACCATATCGTTCCGCTCAAAAAACTTTACACTCAATTTCTCAATCTGGATCGCGAGTATCTATTGAACATGGAATTGAAAGAATTCTCCCAAATCTGGTCGGATGCTCCCGAAGATCTTGCTAAAGCGGAAATATTAAGTGAACTTTTCTATCAGGAATTAACCACATTCAATACGGAAACAGACCGACACAATCTGATTAATAAGGTTCTATTCCTCTATGACCATATCGATCATCAGTCGAACACGCTGTCTCTTGAACGAATGGAACGACGCAACACACTTACATCCTATTTGTCTTAAAACACAACCTTATGATAACAAACGAAAGAAGTATACGTCATGAACATATACTAGCTGTCGCGCATCAGATGATGACAGCCGCACGCACCGCGCCCAAAGGAAAGGGTATGGATATTATTGAAATCATTACGATCAGCGGAGATGAGATCAAAACTCTATCCGAACGGATGATTGACTCGGTTAACGATCATGGAATGAAGTTCTTCCTTCGGGACGGAGAGAATATTCTTGAAGCGGAATGTATCGTTTTGATCGGTACGAAAGAAAAATCACTCGGATTGAACTGCGGGTATTGCGGTTATTCCAATTGCGAAAGCCGTAAGAACGGCGTCCCGTGCGCGATCAACTCTATTGACCTCGGCATCGCGATCGGTTCGGCTTGCGCTACGGCTGCGGATCATCGTGTAGACTCTCGGGTTATGTTTTCAGCGGGTATGGCTGCCAAGGAATTAGGTTGGTTGCAGGATTGTAATCAAGTGATCGCGATTCCAATCAGCGGATCAACAAAAAACCCATTCTTTGACAGACGTCCAAAAACGGTTTGATACAAGAATGCGATTCCGAAATACAATTCATCATCTTTTATAAAGCAAAAAACGCTGCCCGAAAATATCGGACAGCGTTTCTTTTTTATAATCAACTATAACGAGATATATCTGATCATTTACCTGAGATACAGATCTTAGCGATTGACACAATGCCTTCCTGAGATACTGTTTTAATTACATAAATGCCTTTTTCCAAATCGGAAACATTCATACTTGAAGCATTAATAACCGCTTGTTTCACGATTTGTCCGGATACGTTCATGATTAGAACGGATTTTACATCCTGACCAAACATCAACTGTTCACCTGATACATAAATAGATGCATTACCATCTACTCCTGTTGATCCGATTCCGGCTTCGATATCCGGAGATAATTTAAAGTTGCCGATCTTAACCGCATTCGCAATTACGTTGGCAACATTATCCACAACCATCGCTACAACGCTAAGGTTACGTTTACGAACCACTTTTGCAGGAATTGTAATCAGCTGAGTATGCTCATAGTCTTTATCGATAGTAACTTTCGAAGGAATAACGGCAGCACCGGTTACCGAAGGGTAGATACCACGAGCTACATCCTGGAACATATAACCGCCCACTAGCTTTTTGCCATAGATTCCACCTTTACCCCACTCTTTGAGTTCATCCTGCAAGATTTCACTATAATAATTTTGCTGAGAACCTTTCACATCATCTTCGATAAGCGCGTATGCGATTCGATAGTTCGTGCCGGTTTCATTCAATGCGAAATTCACGTTCGCTTTAATCTCAAGTTGCATTGAATCGGCCTGTGAGAATTCTCCGGTCGCCGAAATCGACATATTCGGAGTTTTTTCCAATGCTTTAGTTACCTCATCAATAAACAATCCGTCTTGAAGGAAAGTGTATTTACCATCTGTGTAACTAGCCGGATCACAATATACGGCACGGTCTACATATCCGTACGGGGCATGTGCATACCCTAAGCTATTACCATAATCAGTTGCCATCTGGTCGTTC
>CAMTOW010000412.1 GCA_947074245.1 uncultured Bacteroidales bacterium
TCTAATCATCACGACCAAGTGTGCGGAGGACCCATCAGAGCAAGAACAGCGAACGATCGCTCAAAAACTAAAACTTCGAAAAGAACAAAATTTATTTTTCAGCGGTCTGCATTACGGAACATTAAAAAATGTCTTTGGAATAAATCATATGCTTCCAAATTCAGAAACAGCCATTTTCATGGTGACTGGAATCGCCCAACCCAGTTTGTTTGAAAAATATTTAAAAATGCACTATAATCTGACCACCACCTTAACCTTCCCCGACCATCATAATTTCGATGATGATGACATTCGTCAAATCGAACTGAAATTCAACCAGATATCAAACAAAGAGAAGGCTATCATTGTTACTGAAAAAGACGCTGTGCGATTGCTTAACAACCCGGCTTTAAGTGATAAAATCAAAGCACATCTGTATTTTCTTCCATTAGAAATTGTAATTTTAAACAGTCAAACAACACGGTTCAACCAAATAATTCTTGATTATGTTGCAGAAAATCAAAGAAACAGCTGAATTCCTATTAAAAAAAGTCGACAGCAGACCGGAGATAGCGATTATCCTCGGAACAGGACTTGGAGATTTAGCAAATCATATTGAAAACAAAACAGAAATCTCCTATACAGAGATTCCTAATTTCCCGGTATCGACCGTAGAAGGCCATAGCGGCAAACTGATCTTCGGTACACTCGGAGGCAAACAGGTTATGGCTATGCAGGGCCGTTTCCATTATTATGAAGGATACGCCATGAAGGAAGTTACCTTCCCGGTACGTGTCATGAAAGCATTCGGTATCAAAACGCTTTTCTTATCGAACGCATCTGGCGGAATGAATCCGACTTTCGAAGTCGGAGATTTGATGGTCATCACCGATCATATCAATTGTTTCCCGGAACATCCGCTTCATGGTAAAAACTATGACGAATTAGGTCCACGATTCCCAGACATGAGCGAACCATATAATCGCAACCTGATCAAAAAGGCATTGGAAATCGGAAAAGAGAATAATGTAAAGCTTCAAAAAGGAGTGTATGTCGGAACATCGGGTCCAACATTCGAAACGCCTGCCGAATATCGTCGCTTCTATCTAATGGGTGGTGATGCTGTCGGAATGTCAACCGTTCCGGAAGTGATCGTCGCACGCCACGGAGGCATGGATGTATTCGCAATTTCGGTGATCACCGATTTAGGTGTCGTTGGCGTCGTTGAGAACGTATCGCATGAAGAGGTACAAAAAGCTGCGGCTGAAGCACAACCTAAGATGACATTCATCATGAAAGAACTGATTCGTCAATTCTAAATTCAGACAAACCATACAAACCGATAAGAGGGAAACTTATTCCTCTTATCGGTTTTTCATTCTATATCTATTATAATGATGGAACAACCCAAGCGAACCGATATTTCCACATTAGGAGAATTCGGACTCATCAAACATCTTACATCCGACTTTCCGATACAGAATACATCTACCCTGAAAGGGATCGGTGACGATGCAGCGGTACTTGCCTGCAATGATAAAAAGATCCTTGTAACGACCGACCTTCTTCTGGAAGGGATCCATTTCGATCTGACATACGTCCCTTTGAAACATCTGGGTTATAAATCGGCGGTCGTAAACTTTTCGGACGTATACGCCATGAACGGTCAGCCGAAACAAATGACGATCTCACTCGGAATCTCTAAACGTTTCTCTATAGAAGACTTGGAAGAGTTCTATTCAGGCATCCGTCTTGCCTGCGAAATCTATGGAGTAGACTTAATCGGCGGCGACACATCGGCATCGATGACGGGGCTTACGATCAGCGTCACATGTATCGGCGAAACAGACACTCCGGTCTACCGCAACGGAGCGAAAGAGAATGACCTAATCTGTGTTACGGGCGACCTCGGAGCCGCATATATGGGTCTTCAGCTATTGGAACGCGAGAAAAAACTATTCGATGCGGGAGAACAAACTCAACAGGAATTCTCGGGCAAGGAATACCTACTGGAGCGGCAATTGAAACCCGAAGCAAGAAAAGACATTATTGAGGAATTGAAAAAACGAAACATCACTCCTACTTCCATGATGGATGTCTCAGACGGTCTATCTTCCGAACTGCTCCATATTTGTACGCAGAGCGAAAAAGGCTGTCGAATTTATGAAGAGAAGATTCCGATCGACTATCAGACTGCTGTCCAAGCGGAACAGTTCAACATGAGTCTGATCACAGCAGCTTTGAATGGAGGCGAGGATTATGAACTCTTATTCACCGCTCCACTCGGGTTGCACGATCAAATCGAAGCACTCCCTGGAATCCGAATCATCGGACATATAACCGACGCCAGTTTGGGCTGCGCACTGATCACTCGAGCCGGAAATGAGCTTTCTTTGCAAGCCCAAGGGTGGAATTCGCTAAAAAAATAAGCGACTCATCATTGCTTCGGATTATCTTATAATAAGTTATTTAAATATCAAAACGTCACGGAAACCCCCTTCAGTGACGTTTTTTATCGTAAAAAACTTCACAAAAGGTATTGCAAAGTAAAAACCTTGTTCTATCTTTGCAACGCAAACGAGAAAACAAGGCAACTAAAAAAAATGGTGCCATAGCTCAGTTGGTAGAGCAAAGGACTGAAAATCCTTGTGTCCCCGG
>CAMTOW010000413.1 GCA_947074245.1 uncultured Bacteroidales bacterium
CCGATGTCTACACGAATCTTAACACTCGTTCCCTACCCGACGCTCGTCCGATCTGGGGCATCTTTCATGACATTGTAAGTCGGGAAAGTATTCATATTCATATAACTCAACGAAGTACCGTTGTAGATTTTATGACCGAACGCGCCATTCATCTGTACCTGGAAATCGAATTGTTTGTATCTCAGGTTGATATTCGCTCCCAAGAATACTTTCGGCATGGCCTGACCGGCGATATAACGGTCTTCTCCATCATCGATGTTCACACCGTTGCCATTGATATCTACGACATTGTAAGTATAGCTACCCAAGCCATTGTCGGCCAAACCGTTACATTTAGGAAGATAGAACACGCCCAATGGCTGACCCACCAACTGATAAGTAACACCGTTATTTCCACCGATGAATCCGGCACCATTCATGCTCGCGATACGCATATATTTCGGAGCAGAAAGATCCTGACCCATATATTTACCGCTGAGTGATTTCAATTTATTTTTCTGATAAGCAACGTTAGCTCCTACTGTCAGATTCCAATCATTGGTGTTTACGATGTTGTAATCTACGTTGAACTCAATACCCCAGTTGCTCATTTCACCCAAGTTCGCCAACAACGTAGGATATACGAACGGAGGAACCGGTACGTCATAGTTATAAAGCAGATCTTTGGTCAATGAATAATAATAGTCAATCGATCCGGAGATCTTGCTATCCAGGAATCCATAATCAAAACCGACGTCGAACATTCGTTTCGTTTCCCATTTCAAATCGGGATTCTCATTACGCGCATACGTATAGGTTACGACCGGATTACCATTCACGGTAGTCTGTTTATCCGGAACCATTAGCATTTTAGAGTTATATGGCTCGATCGCATCCTGATTACCGGTAACCCCGTAACCAACACGGAATTTCAAAGAGTTAAGCACATCCTTGATGTTATCCATAAATGTTTCATTGGTAATTACCCAAGCCAGGGAAGCAGATGGGAAGAAGCCCCATTTGTTGTTTTTACCCAATTTGGAAGAACCGTCTGTACGGACATTGACCGTTGCGATGTATTTTTCGAGGAACATATAGTTCACACGTCCCAAGAAAGATGTCAGCTGATAACCGTTTGAGTAGGATGCCACGTCGCCCCATTTCACCAAAGCACCGGCTGTCATATTATCGTATCCGAAATAATTCGTTTCGAAGCTGCGAGCCGTCGCATTGAATCCGGAATACTGATATTTCTGGCCCTCCGCCACAACCATCGCGTTAAGGCTATGGTTTTCGATCACTTTCTTATAGCTCAGGGTAGCATTACCCATCATCGAACGATTCTTGTTCAGACCATTGTATGCCTTACCGCCGCTGTCGTTGATCCCCTCTTTGATATTGTTGGGAACATATACACTGTTGGTCTTGTCATTGAATGTATAAGAACCGAATACGGAGAAATTAAGGTCTTTGATAATCTCGTATGAAATCTTACCATGTACATTGACATAAGCGTTTTCTTCTTTGTCTTTGATCGTAAGACGTCCGAGTGGGTTGTCGATCTCATTGGCATTCGGATCTTCCGGCCATCTGCCCGATGGAAGTTGAGCAGTCGGCAAGGTCGGATTCATCGTAGCCGCTGAATAGAATGTTTTCTGATGATTGTTGATGTAGTTGTTTTTACGGATAGAACCGAATACACCAAATTCGATTTTAAAACGATTGTCGAACATGCTCTGCGTCGCATCAAGTTTGGCCGTGTAGTTCTGCATATCGGATGTTTTTACAACACCTTTCTGGTCAATCACACCGACAGATGCACGGTAGCTTGAAGTCTCATTACCCGCACCGAAGTTTACGGTATGATTTTGAGAGAACGCTGTTCTTTCGATTTTCTTGATCCAATCGGTATTGTATCCTTCGTTGATGGCATTGATGTAACCACCATCTTCGATCACCTGACGGTATTGGTTACCGTTCAGCATTTTGACATTTTTATACGGATTTTCAACACTGAAGTTTCCTTGATAAGAGAGGTTCATGTGCCCAGCCTTACCTTTGACAGTCGTTACGACGATCACACCACTTGCTCCACGAGAACCGTACTGTGCCGTTTCGGAAGCATCTTTCAGGATGGTAAAGCTTTCGATATCGTTCGGAGAAAGGGCGTTCAGCAAGCTTAAGTCCCCGAATACACCATCGATCACAACCAATGGGTCGTTACCGCCGGAAAGAGAAGTAGTACCGCGCACACGGATGGTCGGAGTCATTGTCGGGTCACCTCCCGCTTTTTGAATGACAACGCCGGGAACACGTCCTTGAATGGCAGTCAAGGGGTTATTGATCATCCCCAAGTTCATATCTTCGCGTGAAATCTTATCGACAGCACCGGAGATCGTACGGCTGGTACCGGTCGCATAACCGATTACAACCACTTCGTCTACTTTCTGAACATCCTCTTCCATCGTGATGTCGAGATTGGTACGTCTACCTGCAACTACGTCTTGCGTTTTATATCCCATGAAAGAGAATACGAGCGTTTGCCCCTCATCGGCTTTCAGCTTAAGCTGTCCGTCGATATTGGTCACACCGCCTTCAGTTGAAAGATCGGAAGAGCACACGTCTGAACTCCAGTCACTCCGGAGAATCTCG
>CAMTOW010000414.1 GCA_947074245.1 uncultured Bacteroidales bacterium
TCTTAAACGGCGCTATCCTGAAGTTGAGTTCCCGATAAAAATAAGAATTCAGACTGATAAAGAGATCCCCATCCGGAGCCTGTCCAATGTCCGTTCTTATCCGCCAAACGATAGTTTACAGTATCTTTTGTCTGAACAGTAGAATCTGATGATAAAATCGTTACTTCCAAACCGATATTTTCATAGGGATATCTGATATCATTTCTGATTTCAAGATGGATATCATATTTACCCGTGTTGATGAGCGTATCATCGATTGTCCATGAAAGAGTATCGGTATGTTTCCAATCATTCGATGAAACGAGTCGAGACATATGATAAACATCTTTTCGATAGGTACATGCTTCGAGAATTAGAAATAAACAGAAGCAGAACATCAATAGACTATTAAATCGAAAAGTCATAAATCCTATTGTTCGTTAGTCGGAGCTTGGTTCGAATTATTCGTATTACCTTTTTTCTTGTCAAAACGAGGATGACGTCTCGGCCCTTTTTTATGCGGTCTGCGATCCGGATTTTCTCCTTGAGTCGCATCGTTCGAATGTTTCGCTGCCTCTGGGTTCATCGGTTGTGCTTCTGATGTTTTATTTGAATCGTTATTCCGTTCTTTTTGATCGGCATTCGATTTTTGTTGTCTATCAGAACGTGGTCGATTATCCCGGTTCGCTTTTCGCTCTTGAGGCTGTTGATCTTTATTTTCGCTATTCAACGTACGTTGCTCATTCGGCGAGTTCTCACGATCATCTTTACGAGGATGCTCTTCTCTGTTTTTTCTTTCAGTTCGATTCGGTCTGTTATTTCGTTCCGGTCGAGTCTGATTTTCTTCAACAGGGGCATTTGTTTCATCCTTTTTCACCAAACGATCTGCTTTATTAAAGCGATTGTTTCGTGGTCCGCGATCATCTCTGCGAGGTCTTTCTTCACGTGGAGCATCTTGACGTTCCGGCGCACCATTCTCGGAAGGACCTTTTTTTCTTTTTTTGTTTTGATTCTTTTTGTTCTTATCAAAACGCGTAAGACTATCCTGTCCGACAACGTCTGAAAACTCTTTAGCAGCGTTCTCTTTCTTCGCTTCTCCTTCGATCGTATCGACTCTGATACCACGTTTGTTGAGAGCGATGATTTCAAATGCTCGCGAAGCCGATATTGTAACTAAGTTAGCCGCAAAATCTCTGCTCGTAGAGTAGGATATCATTCGTTTGTGAATGTCTGTCTTGAAGTGATAGAAATCCGCATCCTTCGTGCTCAATACCATTTCACGCGATGGTAATTGCTTTTGAGCTTCAACGTATGTATCGACTTCATAATTCAGGCAACATTTCAGTTTTGCACATTGTCCGGCTAGTTTCTGCGGATTAAGAGATATATCTTGATATCTCGCTGCCGACGTCGCTACGCTTACAAAGCTCGTCATCCAGCCCGAACAGCACAATTCCCGACCACAAGGACCAATACCACCAATTCTACCCGCCTCTTGTCGTGCTCCGATCTGTTTCATTTCGATTCGTACGCGGAAGTTTTCAGCGAGAACCTTAATCAACTGGCGGAAGTCAACACGATCATCTGCGATATAATAAAAGATAGCTTTATTCCCGTCACCCTGATATTCGACATCTCCGATTTTCATATTCAAGTTTAAATCCTCTGCGATTTTACGTGCTTTGAGCATTGTCGCATGTTCGCGGGATTTAGCCTCTTCATATTTCTCCAAATCGTTCGGCTTAGCCTTTCGATATACTCTGCGGATATCCGGATTGTCGGTTCGTACGTTGTTTTTCTTCATCTGAAGAAGAACAAGACGTCCAGTAAGTGTAACCTCGCCGATATCATGTCCCGGGTTTGATTCAACCGCTACGATATCACCTTTTAGAAGTTTGATCTTATTGGAATTCTTATAATATCCTTTTCTCGTGTTTTTAAATTGAACTTCAATAAAATCGCAATCATCACTTGATTCGGGTATATCTTGAAGCCAATCAAAAACATTCAGTTTTTTATCTGTATGGTAGGAGCAAGCAAAACATCCGGAATGATTGGAAGAACAACATTTTCCTCCGCCTCCGTCTGAGTTTGCGCAATTCCCATTCTGTCTACATTCCGATTGACAATTCGAACAATCTTTTTCAGTAGAGGAATGGCAACATCCACCTTTTTTTTCTAATAAATCCATGGTTGGTCTCCTTTACTTGGCGTAGCTGACAGCACGCGTTTCACGGATTACGGTAATTTTCACCTGACCCGGATATGTCATTTCATCTTGAATGCGTTTTGCGATTTCCGAAGATAGTTTTTCGGTTTCTGTATCGTCAATCTTATCAGCTCCTACAATTACGCGCAGTTCACGACCGGCTTGGATTGCATAAGTTTTAAGAACTCCCGGATAAGACAATGCTAATTGTTCAAGATCATTCAGACGTTTGATATATGCTTCCACGATTTCACGGCGAGCACCAGGACGGGCTCCTGATATCGCATCACAAACTTGTACCAATGGAGCGATCAATGAAGCCATTTCTACTTCATCATGATGCGCACCGATTGCATTGCAGATATCTGGTTTCTCTTTGTATTTCTCAGCAAGCTTCATACCAAGGATTGCGTGTGGCAATTCCGGCTCATCATCAGGCA
>CAMTOW010000415.1 GCA_947074245.1 uncultured Bacteroidales bacterium
AGCGTTTCCATCATTATCTCGAAGCCCTGTCTTCTCCCGACATCAATTATATTTCAGTCAAGATATCCGGAATCTATGCACAAACCCACGCATTGAATTACGAGAAGAGTTTTCCCGAACTGGTCGATCGGATGACCAAGCTTTATCAGACGGCAATCGACAATCCTTATAAGGACGCTCAAGGGAAAAAACATCCTAAATTCATCAATTTAGACATGGAGGAGTATAAAGATACCCATCTTACCTTGCGCCTTTTCAAAACCGTATTGTCCAAACCTCAATTCAAAAATTATTCGGCGGGGATCGTCGTACAGGCATATCTCCCGGATGCGGAAGATTTCCAAACCGAACTTCTGGAGTTTGCCAAAGAACGTATAAAAAACGGTGGCGCACCTATTAAGATGCGTCTCGTGAAGGGATGCAATCTTGAAATGGAATCGGTAATCTCTTCTCTCCGAGGCTGGCCCAACCCTATCCGCACATCCAAAACTGAGGTAGATGCCAATTATCTGCATCTGTTAGACCGCGCTCTTCTGCCCGAAAACGCCCAAGCTGTCCATATCGGCGTAGCATCGCATAATCTATTTACAATCGGATACGCCTATCTGTTAAGTCAACGTAACGGAACTTCGGACTATATGACATTCGAGATGCTCGAAGGGATGGCCAATCATCTCTGGAGAGCTCAATCCGCATTAGGCAATCGGGTTATCCTGTATACACCGGTTGTAAAGGACGAACATTTTCTGAATGCCGTTTCGTATCTCGTACGACGTCTGGATGAGAATACCGGGCCTGAAAACTTCCTTTCCTATTCTTTCAATCTCGAACCGGGTACCGAAACTTGGAGCTATCTGAAAAAGCAATTTGAAACGGCTTATTCCATGAAAGACCACCTGAACCACGTTTCCCCGCGAACGCAAGACCGCAATCTGCCGTACCAACATCAGGCGCCTTCTTATGAGATGAAAAACGAACCGGATACCGATTTCGATCTGAAAGCCAATCAACTCTGGGCGGAAGCCATCGTTTCCAAATGGAAAAAGAGCGCAAAAGACAAACCGCAAACCATTCCGCTTCAGATCGGATCCGCCGAGATCATCACGGATAAGAAACACCGTTATACCGATCGGTCCCAACAAGAAGAGGTAACGATTTGCGAAATGTGTCAGGCCGATACCGAACAAGTGCGTCAAATCATTGATATCGCCGAAAAAGACCCTACGGGATGGCGAAAAACCACACTCGACCAACGCCATCAGATATTACACCATGCAGCCAATCTTTTGGCAGAAATGCGTGGTGATCTGATCGGATGTATGTGTGCCGTTACGGGTAAGACGATTGTCGAAGGAGATGTTGAAGTTTCCGAAGCTGTCGATTATGCCCGGTTCTATACCATCGAAATGAAAAAGTTCGAAGATATTCAATCTGTAACTCTTTCTCCCAAAGGGACTGTTCTGGTAATATCACCGTGGAATTTCCCTTGTGCGATTCCCGTGGGAGGAATCGTAGCCGCACTTGCCGGAGGCAATACCGTTATCCTCAAACCAGCTACGGTAGCCGCTCCCGTAGCCTGGTTGTTCGCAAAAGCATTCTGGGATGCCGGCGTTCCGAAAGAAGCATTGCAGGTGATCATCACCGATCGGGAAGCACTAAAAGTACTGACTGCCGCACCCGGTATCAAACATACGATTCTTACGGGTGGTACGGAAACGGCGCAACAAATTCAACAGAATAATCCGGTCACTCCGTTGTCTGCCGAAACAGGAGGTAAAAATGTCATGATCCTGACCGCTTCTGCCGATCGGGACCATGCCATCCTCAATGCAGTCGCATCGGCATTCGGCAATGCCGGACAAAAATGTTCTGCCTGCTCGCTTCTCTTGGTCGAAGAAAGCGTATACAATGACCCGGCATTCCGTGAAAAACTGATCGACGCCGCCACGAGTTTGCAGACCGGCAGCGTTTGGGACAAAGGAAACATCGTTGGACCGATGATCACGAATAAAAACGAAAAGCTACTGAAAGCCCTGTCAGAACTCGAGCCCGGTGAATCCTGGCTTGTTCCACCACGTTTCATCGACGAAAAGGAATATATCCTGACTCCGACCATCAAGTGGGGTGTATCTCCCAATAACTTCTCATTCCGAAATGAATTATTCGGTCCGATGCTTAGTGTGGCCCCTATTCGAGATCTCGAGGAAGGGATCCGTTTGGTGAACGAACTGGATTTCGGTCTGACATCCGGGTTGCAGAGTCTTGATGAAAACGAACAGGCTCAATGGAAAGAGCAGATCATGGCGGGCAATCTGTATATCAACCGAGGCATCACGGGAGCAATCGTCAATCGCCAACCGTTCGGAGGAATGAAGCTGTCCGCATTCGGCGGAGGAATGAAAGCCGGAGGTCCGAATTATTGCTTATCGTTCGTACAAGTAGCCGACAAAAATCCGGATGCCGAATACCGAAGCAGTTATGATAAAGCCCGCATGGAAGAGTTCACGAAACCGCGAGACATCAACCGATTATATGGCGAGCAGAATCTTTTCCGTTATTTGCCTGTTGCCAATATAGATCGGAAGAGCACACGTCTGAACTCCAGTCACTCCGGAGAATCTCGT
>CAMTOW010000416.1 GCA_947074245.1 uncultured Bacteroidales bacterium
GGAGTTCAGACGTGTGCTCTTCCGCTCTGATTCCGAAAGAATGAAAGGGTTATCGTATGTACCGATACCGTTGATTTTTTTCATAAACAAAAATACAGTTATGGAAAGAGCGTGTCATATAAATTTATGACACGCTCTTTCTATAACTGTATATCTGAATGAATTTATTTAATCCCCAATCGAGATTTTACGCGATTTCAAAAACAGATTATGAAAAAAACGGACAGAACTTAGGGTCCAATACAAATTTTTCCATATCGTTATTTATCGACTCAAGCATCTCTTTCCGGCTTTTATCTCCTGCCAACTCCACATTGTAGAACAAATGATGGAAACACAATGGAGAATTGCACGTATCGAAAATACCTTTTTCTATCTGAAGTTTGAACGCATCAGCCAAATGAGTACGATGTTGTTCTTCTTCGGTTCCTCCGAACGTATTATACATTCCGAATTTTTTATTGGTCAGCAAGCCCGTAATACCTGAATCGCTACCCGCATAGGCAAAATTCAAGCTAAAGACTCGATCAAAATATCCTTTCAAAATCGCAGGTAGACCTTCCCACCAAATCGGAGAGATAAAAATTATATTTTCAGCTTCGTTTATAAATTCCTGTTCTGTTTTTACATCTTCAGGAACAACTCCCGTATGAGCCGCTTCCAGATCTTTGATACCTAAACATGGATTAAAGTTTATTTTATAAAGATCTCGTACGGTTACAGTTACCCCCAAACCGGTTAGTTTATTTATTACTGTATCCAATATAGCATGATTGAAGCTGTCGGGATTCGGGTGTGCAAATACAATCAAATATTTCATGTTCGTCCTAATTATAATTATATTAGATAACAATACATCCGATCAATGAGTTCGATGAAAAAACATTTATATATTTGTTAAAATGTTATCAATTCTTATTCCGACCTATAATTATAATTGTTCTCCACTGGTTTTCGAACTACATGAGCAACTTCTTAAAAGCCAAATTCCATTTGAGATTTTATTAATGGAAGATGGCTCGAAACTGTATTTAAAAGAAAATCAGGAACTGACCAAACTGGAGAATGTACATCACATCATCTTAGCGGAAAACATCGGTCGGTCTGCCATTCGAAATAAAATGGCCTTGACGGCTCAATACGAATGGCTGATTTTTATGGATTGTGATTCACGCATACCCTATCCGGAATATATCGCCAACTATATCGCAAACATCCAAGACGATACACGAACAGTCGTATGTGGCGGACGCATCTTAAAACCATTCGCGGAAGTAACTCCCGATTATTATCTACATTGGTTTTACGGAACCCTCCGAGAACCGGATGCCAGCAAGGACAATATCGAAAAACCGTTTCTCAGCAACAACTTCTTAATCCACCGATCCGTATTTGAATCGGTATGCTTCGAAGAAAAATTGAAAAAATACGGACATGAAGATACATTATTCGGTTTTCAGCTTACCCGTCAGAATTTTAAAATCAAATACATCAATAATCCGGTTACTCATGAAGGCCTCGACTCGAATGACCAATTCATTGAGAAAACGACTAAATCCGTAGCAAATCTGTATTTTCTTAAAAAAGAATTCTTATTAAAGGAAGAGTGTTCAAAAATCAAGTTGTTAAATGCCGCATCGCAGATCGAGTCTTGCGGATTAACCCATTTGATCGCAAAACTTCATTCATTTTCGGGTCCGGTGCTCTTGAAACAGCTAAAAAATAAAAAACCGAGACTTATACTATTGGATTTATATAAGCTCGGTTTATTTTGTTCTATTATTGTTTCTGACCGGAAATGATCGTATAAAACCGATCTTCGATTAGATATTTATTTGCTAAATCGCGTAGTTCTTCAGAAGTTACGTTCTGAATCGCTTCGATCATCGTATTGTAATAATCGACCGTCATGTTATTGGCCAATAGAGATTGATGGGCATCGGCTATCGAGAACGGACCATCAAATAAGCGAGCCATTTCGCCCATCAGATATCCTTTGAGCATCTGCAACTCCTCGGGACCTACCAACTCATCTTTGAGACGACGAATCTCAACAAACACTTCATGAATCAAATCTTCAGTAAACTGAGTAGCTACTTGAGAAGAGATAGAAAGGTAAGAGGCATTTTTGAATGTCGTTATCACCGAACCGATTCCGTAGGTATAGCCTTTATCTTCGCGAATGTTGGCCATCAAGCGGCTTCCGAAATACCCACCTAACAACGTATTCAAGATTCTTAGTTTCGGATAATCGGGATGTTCGCGGCTGATGATCGGCATTCCGATCCGAACAGCCGACTGCAATGCATCGGATTTCTCATAGAAATAGCGACCCGGTTGAGACGGATCGGCCGTTTTTTGCGGAGAAGTATGCAGGATATTCTCGCCCCACTTCTCATTTCCGAAGCTTTCGAAAATCTGTGATAACATATCTTCCGTCACTTTTCCTGTCAAAATAACCCTGCTGTTTGCCGAATTATCATATTTCTGATGATACGCCTTGAGGTTATCGGTCGTAATATTCTGAACATCGGCAGCAGAAGCATGTTTTCCGTACGGATATTTCTTCCCGACCCATTTATCAATATATTGATTAAACGCGATTCCCTTGACACC
>CAMTOW010000417.1 GCA_947074245.1 uncultured Bacteroidales bacterium
AGGTACTGGAGTTCAGACGTGTGCTCTTCCGATCTTTTGTCAATGGATTCATTCATCATTTCATCTGATTTTATGTTTATTGATGGAGTGTTTTATGATATGAAACTCCCCGCGCGCAATAAGTTGGTTCGAGATGGTTTGGACATGATTCGTTTATTCGATTATACGGATTTGAATGCGATTAGCCGATTTTATAAATATGGATTCTTGATAAGTAAACGATAACGAGTTATGCTTATTGATTGGTTGTATTTGTGGTTCGGTATGACTGGAATCTGTTTGATAGCGAATGGATCGTCTTAACTGGAATGAAGCATTTTGTAATTTGACAGATTAGGTAATATATTTTAAGAAATATATTTATTCACGGATGTGAATTTGCGTAGTTCAAATTTGTAATTTTACAGCGTTATTTAAAACGAATTCGTCTTAGAAGCTTCCCATTATTTATCTCCTTTTATTCAATGCTAAAAAAAATACTTTCCTTTTTTATTTTTTTACTTTTTATCTTTAATCATTCTTACGCCAGAAGTCAGCAGGAACCATACGTGTTGATTGCCAGTTCGTATGCGGTAAAACACGAATGGGTAGGTGATGTAATGAATATTCTAAATAAAGAGATTGAAACGAATTATCCCGACTTACAGCTATATAATGAATATCTGACAACAAAAAATACATTCACAAAAGCTCAGTGGGCAGAGCGAATGGAGCAAATGTATCAGACCTGTACGGATTTACCTCGATTGCTTATTCTACTGGGCGATGAGGCATGGATAACGTTTCGGGGAACGGCGCCGGAAGAATGGCGAAAAGTCCCGATTCTATTGTTAGGGGTCAATACGCTTACAACCGATCTTTCGAACTACGAATTGGGATGCAAGGTTGATTTATCCAAGTTGTATGAGACTTCCTTGTCTTTTTCGGAGTTTAATGTAACGGGTGTATATAAAGATGTGAATGTCAGAGCCAATATTAGTGTGATTTGTGATTTGCTTCCGAATGTGACCAAGATCTCTTTTATCTCGGATAATACATTTGATGGTGTGATTAATCGTGCTCGTTTTCTTTATGCAATAGAAAATTTCTTTCCGAATCTCGATGCTGAAAATCTGGGCGGATGCCATTTATCGACCAATAGTCTGTATAATCGACTCTATATTCATGAAAATAATACGGCGGTCTTGATTGATAATTGGATTGCTGATATGGACTTCCGTTCTTATTCGACCAATCGCCTGGTATCAAGTGTCAGAGCTTTCCATCCCAATCCGGTCTTTGTGATTTCTGACTTTAATTTATACAAAGATGCATCCGGATCGCATTTGTCACATGGGTTTTATTATCCGCTCCATACGTATGTATCGTCTTCGATAAAAGTATTGAATAAGATATTGAGTGGTACAGATCCTTCCGATATCCCTTTTACGGGGCCTGATGGCAATGGTGAATATTATTTTGATAAAATGGATATGGACCGTTTCAAAATAGATGCTTCCCATCTGCCCGAACGGTCGATAATATATAATGTACCTCCAACTTTTTATGAAAAGAACAAAAACAAAGTATGGATAATCTTCTTGTTGTTTTTTTCAATGCTGGTTTGTAGTGTTCTTTTCCTTACGATGTGGCTGAAAACGGTTCGGGAAAGAAACCTGAAGAAAAAAGCACAGGAATTGGAAGCGTTGGCGAATCAGAAATTGAAACTGGCCCTTAAGGCAGGAAGTATTTTTCCTGTAACCTGGAATATCGATAAAAATCAAATCTATATCGAAACGATTTCGTTTTCCGGCAAAGATACTGCTGAGCAAAATGAAATAAAGACATACACTCTTCAGGAATTATTGAGGTATGTACGTCCTGACGAACAGGCGGAATTACTTCATCATTTTGAGTTAGTTCGTTCCGGTATAGAAACGAAAGCTTCATTTGAGGTTCATTTCGATACGAAAAAGGCTTCTTACGACAAATGCTATCAAGTCAATGCTGTTGTGGACTCGGGCGATAGCAATGGGATGCCGATACGTGTTTTAGGTGTTATCATGGATATAACCGAACGAAAAGACAATGAGGCGGCACTTCTCAATGCGAAAGAAATAGCAGAAAGATCTTATGAAATGAAATCTGATTTTTTTGCCAATATGAGTCATGAGATCCGAACACCGCTAAATGCGATAGTCGGATTTTCAGAAATATTGGCTTCTTCAGAATCTCCGGAAGAGAAAGCCGAATGTATTGAGATTATTAATAAAAACAATACTGTTTTGCTTCATCTGATACGCGATATTTTGGATTTGTCTAAAATCGAATCGGGAATTTTCGATATTGTTTATACGGATGTGGATGTCGATAAACTTTTATATCAGATCTGTCAGGAAATTGCAGAAAAATATGAAACCAATAACTCCGTGAATATCATACTCGACGAATCGGATTTCGAAACCTGTATCCGCACCGATTCGAATCGCTTGAAACAGATATTTGTGAATTTGGTTGTCAATGCGCTTAAACATACGGAGATAGGAGAGGTGAGAGTTGGGTATCGTATTCTTGCCGAAAAGAAAATGGTTTATTTTTATGTGAAAGATTCTGGAAAAGGAATTCCTCCCG
>CAMTOW010000418.1 GCA_947074245.1 uncultured Bacteroidales bacterium
CATACGAGCTTCTCCGGAGTGACTGGAGTTCAGACGTGTGCTCTTCCGATCTCGAGAAACTTGTTATCGTAGGCGCGGCCGGTATGATCGGCTCTAATATGGTACAGAGCGCTATTATGATGGGATTAAGCAGCAATATATGCGGATATGATCCTTTTGCACCTGCACTGGAAGGTATGGCGGAAGAGATGTATCAATGCGGATTCGAAGGAGTGAACCTTACTTGGTCAACCGATGTGGCAGTAGCCTTCAAAGACGCGAAATACATCATTTCATCGGGAGGCGCGCCTCGTAAAGCCGGCATGACTCGTGAAGACCTGTTGAAAGGAAATACGGAGATTGCGAAAGAACTTGGCGAAAACATCCGAAAATACTGTCCGGATCTGAAGATGTGCGTAATCGTATTCAATCCTGCCGATATAACCGGTTTGGTTACTTTGATTTATTCGGGACTCGAACCGAGCCGTTTGTGTACGCTTGCCGCTCTGGACAGCACCCGTCTGCGCATCGCTTTGGCACAGGAATTCAACCTGCCGCCGGATGAAATCAAACTTCCGCGTACGTATGGCGGCCATGGCGAGCAAATGGCGGTGTTCAAAGGCGAAACTATCGTAGGTGGCACTCCGTTGAAAGAGATGATCGGATCGCCGGCTCTTCCAATCGAAAAATGGGAAGAGATCAAGAAGAAAGTGGTTACGGGAGGAAAACGCATCATCGATTTGAGAGGTCGCTCTTCATTCCAGAGTCCTTCTTACTTATCGGTTGAGATGATTCAGTCCGCAATGGGTGGCAAACCGTTTGAATATCCGGTTGGTTGCTATGTGAACACTCCTCCGTTCAGCAATATCGTAATGGCAGTTGAAACCAAGGTTGATAAAACCGGCGTACACTATTCCATTCCGAAAGGAGAACGAGATGAAATGGAAGACCTGGAAACTAGCTACAAACATCTCTGCACATTGCGTGACGAAGTGATTACAATGGGTATCATTCCTCCAATCAATGAATGGCACAAAGTGAACAAACATCTATAATGTTGCGCACTGCATAGCGATAAAAAAAATAACTCCGCCCGATGATTCGAGCGGAGTTATTTTTTTATCATATACAGAATTATACCAGATGGCTGATCAACGCATCACGATCCCCATAAAGAAGATCGATCAATGGAACTTCAATCATCGTATAACATCCCGGTTGTTGTTTCATCGAAGCGCGAGCTACAGCAATCAAAACCTGTGCGGTAAGCGCCGGATTATTGATACGCATATTGAATTCGAACAATTGGTTCTGAGTTTTTCCGGAAACACCTTTGCGAGTCAGATTCACGCCGTGTCCCATATCCAGAAGAGCATCTACGCAAGGCACAGCCATCACGTGCGTTTCGTCATGAACGAAGTATGCGTCTTCTTTGATCGCTTTAGCAACCTGAGCATATTCATAGCCATCTTCCAGTTCGATATATACCATACGACGGTGAATACCCGTACCGGTTGGGATGGTCATAGACAAAGCCGCTTTCACACCCGGGATCGCTTTAACCGCAACCGTATGTCCCATACTCATACCCGGACCGAAGTTGGTGTAGGTAATTCCTTTCGGTGCGATCGCTTCAAGCAACGTACGTACAACCGAGTCACTTCCCGGATCCCATCCTGCCGAAATGATAGCTACCGCTCCGTGAGCTTTGGCTACTTTACCCAGATTGTTGCGCAATCCGACGATACCTGAGTGAATATCATAGCTGTCTACGGTATTGATACCGAGCGCAAGGATATCCGACGCGTATTCCTCAACACTACGTGTAGGAGTACAAAGTACGGCTACATCGACATCTTTCAACTCACGAATATCTTTTACAACGTCGTAATCGCTTAGTTCTGCCGGTTTGTTTTCAGACCCGTTACGGCGTACTACACCAGCAACTTCAAAATCGGGTGCGCTCTGCAACGCCTCTAAAACATACTGACCGATATTGCCATATCCTACAATGGCAGCTCTGATTTTTTTCATTTTGAATAAATGATTAAGGTTTATTGTTTAGCAAATATACAAAATTCAGCTGAAACAATGATCACCCTTCAGGATCAACCGAACACCGAATCCAATGCCGGCTGAATATCTTCGTCCAACTCGGTTTCCACCTCCGGAGCATCGCTTTGACGGATACGGAATCCGATCGCTGCGATCAAAAGCGTCATGATCGGACTGAGTAGATTAAAGAAACAGAATGGCAGATAAGTAAGCGTAGCCACGCCCAATACCGAAGATTGCGCCATACCGCAACTGTTCCACGGAATCAATACCGAAGTCACCGTAGCGGAATCCTCCAGCGTACGACTCAATAATTCGGGTTGATATCCTTGTTTCTTATAGATCGACGAAAACATTCTTCCCGGTAGCAAGATCGAGATATATTGGTCGCCGGTTGCAAAATTCAAAAACAGACAAGCTCCCGTAGTAGAAGCGACGGTCGAGAACGTATTTTTCATCAGCGACACCAATTTGTCCGTAATTGCCTGAAGCATACCGCTTCCTTCGAGCGCGCCGCCGAAACACATCGCACAAATGATCAGCCACACTGTATTGAGCATACC
>CAMTOW010000419.1 GCA_947074245.1 uncultured Bacteroidales bacterium
AAACTTAATCTTTGTTTCATAAAGACATAAAAGTTTAATTAGACCTATTAAGATGTTTAAATTTGCTTAGCAATATAGGCGATTGCTATTAAATTAATACAAGTTATGAATTTATTTATAAACCATAACTAGTAATATGTTTCAACATTATGAAAAGATTTAAACATGATTGATATCGAATAGGTTAAAGGTGTTATTTATTTAAGCGGGAAAGATGTATCTTTATGAAACTGTTTATTTTAACGGTTTTGAGATTGTATTCGGTTTTTTTTATTCATTTTTGCGAAATCATAGAAAAAAAGTACAAATGAAGAAAGTCGTATTTTTATTATTCGTTTTCCTGTATGTAGCTAATGTTGCACATGCGCAGGATAAAAAAGTATCGGTTTATGGGGTTGCCTTTTATAATCTCGAGAATCTGTTCGATACGATCAACAATAACGGGAAGTATGATCTGGAGTTCTCTCCGAAAGGCGCTCGCCAGTGGAATAGCCAGAAATACTACAGCAAGTTGGATAACACGGCTTATGTATTCAGCCAGATGATGAGCAAGTATATGCCGACCGGCCCCGCCGTGATTGGCGTGTCTGAGTTGGAGAATCGTTCGGTTCAGGTAGATTTGGTAGCTCGCGAATCGATTCGTAAGAATGATTATCAGATCGTGCATTATGATTCGCCTGATAAACGCGGTGTGGACGTAGCTCTTTTATACAACCCGCGCTTCTTTACGGTTTTAAATACCGCGTCTCATCGCTTGGTGATTCCTGAAAAACCGGATTTCCTGACTCGTGATCAATTGGTTGTAACCGGGCTTTTGGGTGGCGATAAGATCAGCTTCATCGTCAATCACTGGCCGTCGCGTTTGGGGGGTGAGGAGAAATCTAGCCCGCTTCGTGAAGCGGCTGCCGCTTTGACCAAGCACATTGCCGACTCGTTGCTTCGGGTTGATCCGAATGCCGGAGTGGTGATCATGGGCGACTTAAATGATGATCCGAACAACAAAAGCGTGAAAGATGTGATCGGAGCGAAAAAGAATATCGACGACGTGCCCAAAGGCGGGTTCTACAACACCATGTGGTCGATCTTTGACAAAGGGATCGGAACGCTTGCCTACAAAGGCAACTGGAACCTCTTTGATCAGATTATTATTTCGGCCAATCTGTTGGGTAAAGACCGCCGTACGCTGAAGTTCTGGAAGGCCGAAGTTTTCAACAAACCGTTCTTGATGAATGAAGAGGGGCAATACAAAGGATATCCGAAGCGTACCTATGCAGGAGGCGTATTCCTGAACGGTTACAGCGACCACTTTCCGACGTTAATTTACCTCGTTAAGGATGCTAAATAATTGTAGAATTTACTCTGAATTTGTTGGTTGAGATTGCCTGTAATTGATTATCTTTGCGGCAGTTTTATTACTAATATAAACTTTATATTCAATGGTTAATTACAAAGAGCTAGGCTTGGTAAACACGAAAGAAATGTTTGATAAAGCTATCGCAGGCGGTTACGCTATCCCAGCGTTTAACTTCAATAACATGGAACAGCTTCAGGCAATCATTTCTGCTGCTGCTGAAACTAAATCTCCGGTTATTCTTCAGGTATCTAAAGGAGCTCGTCAGTACGCTAACCCGACTTTGCTTCGCTACATGGCTGAAGGTGCTGTTGCTTACGCTAAAGAACTTGGCTGGGAACACCCTCAGATCGTTCTTCACCTTGACCACGGTGACTCTTTCGAAACTTGTAAATCATGTATCGATTCAGGTTTCTCTTCAGTTATGATCGACGGATCTCACCTACCATACGAAGAAAACATCGCTCTTACTAAGAAAGTGGTTGAGTACGCTCACCAGTTCGACGTAACAGTAGAAGGTGAACTTGGCGTATTGGCTGGTGTTGAAGACGAAGTTTCTTCTGAACACCACACATACACTGAGCCTGCTGAAGTAGTAGACTTTACAACTCGCACAGGTTGTGACTCTCTTGCTATCTCAATCGGTACTTCTCACGGTGCTAACAAATTCAAACCAGAGCAGTGTACTCGCAACGCTGAAGGCGTTCTTGTTCCACCGCCATTGGCATTCGATATCCTTGCTGAAATCGAAAAAGAACTTCCAGGTTTCCCTATCGTTCTTCACGGTGCTTCTTCAGTTCCACAGGAAGAGGTTGCTACAATCAACCAGTACGGTGGTGCATTGAAAGATGCTATCGGTATCCCTGAAGAGCAGCTACGTAAAGCAGCTTCTTCTGCGGTTTGCAAAATCAACATCGACTCTGACAGCCGTCTTGCTATGACTGCTGCAATCCGTGAGGTTTTCGCTAAAAATCCAGCAGAATTCGATCCACGTAAATACTTGGGTCCTGCTCGTGACAACATGAAAAAACTTTACAAACACAAAATCGAAGCGGTTTTGGGTAGCGCAGGTAAAGCTGAATAAGTTTTCACAGACCTTTACATACGAAAAGCCATTCCTTTGGGAATGGCTTTTTTTGTGCCCTATATAAACGGAAGAAGGGAAAACGGACTGAATCGGTTTCCCTCTTCGATCGGAAGAGCACACGTCTGAACTCCAGTCACTCCGGAGAATCTCGTATGC
>CAMTOW010000420.1 GCA_947074245.1 uncultured Bacteroidales bacterium
CTCCCTACACGACGCTCTTCCGATCTTGTAAATCGCATAGCTTAAAGACGACAGGAGCACAAAACAGATCCCTACGGTGCTGAGAGTTTCCCCTCCGGGACTTTGATAAAGTAACCCGATTCCACTCAAAGCCATCATGATGCAGAATATAGTCAGAAGAGTGATTTTCTCTTTGAAGAAAACACCCATGATAACGGCGACCATCACCGGATAGACAAAAAGGATGGTGGAAGCGATGCCGGCATCCATATATTGATAGCTGAGGAACAACGTGAGTGAGGACACCGAAAACAAGAGCCCTAAAACAAGAAGTGGCAAGATCTGTTTTTTTTCGATTCGGAAAGAGATTCCTTTTATTTTCATCAGGATGCCTAAAATCAGAATCGCGATAAAATATCGATAAAACAATACCGAGTCAGCAGATATCCCGGCTTTATAAAGTGGTAATGTAAAGAGCGGATTCATCCCATATGTGATCGCAGCAATGACACCACAGAGATAACCTTTTAATTTTGTGTTCATAATTATTAGTTGAAATCGCACAAAGTTAGTGATTTATACTATTGCGAAATGAAACCTAATTGAATATTTATACTATTTCTTCTTTCATCCCATAGATTGATCACTTTCGGGGTGAAAGAAAGGACTTTAAACGCTCTTTTTCCGCCTATATATTAACCGGATAAAGCTTGGATGATATAATTTTTTTATATTTGATGCGTTATTTAATAGAATTTCAATATTGAATAAACTGATACTAATTTTTTAAGACTGATCCGTGATGAAAACGAAATTACTGTTAACAGCGTTGTCGATGTGCGCAATTTCTTCCACTTATGCTGAGAATGACCCTGTTATAATGCGTATAAATGGTAAAGAGGTTCGTAAATCCGAATTTGAATATATCTATCACAAAAACACCCAACAGCAAACCGCTGAGAAAAAAACGCTCGATGAATACGTCGATTTGTTTGTCAATTTTAAACTGAAGGTAACCGAAGCGGAACTTCGCGGACTGGATACAACTAAAATCTTCAAAAGCGAATTGGCCGGCTATCGGAAACAATTGGCGCAACCGTATTTGGTTGACCGGAGTGTAGACGACGTATTGGCAAAAGAGGCATACGATAGAATGCTGGAAAATGTCGAAGTGAGTCACATCCTGTTGCGTTTGGACCAGTCGGCTTCCGAACAAGAGGCTCAAAAGGTCTATGACCGAATGATGGAATATAAAAAACGAATCTCTAAAGGATACGATTTCCATAAATTGGCGAAAGAGGTTTCAGAAGACCCTTCTGCTCAAATGAACTCGGGCGATTTGGGTTATATATCCGCATTCATGACAGTATATCCGTTTGAAACTGCAGCATACAATACGCCGGTCGGTTCAGTTAGCGATCCGGTGCGCACGCAATTCGGTTATCATTTGATTAAAGTAACGAATCGTCGTCATGATCAAGGGGAAGTTCTGGTATCTCATATCATGAAAATGCTTCCACGCGATGCTTCAACCGACGCGGATGCGGCAGCTAAAAAAGAAATGGAAGATATCTATGCGGAACTGATGCAGGGTGCCGATTTCTCGGAAATCGCCCGCACGAAATCGGAAGATCGTCAGTCTGCGGCTAAAGGAGGCGAATTGCCTTGGTTTGGAGCTGGCAGAATGGTGAAGGAATTTGAGATAGAAGCATTCGCTTTGGCAGAATCAGGTGATGTTTCAAAACCGATTCGTTCTCCTTATGGTTGGCATATTATCAAAAAAATAGATAAACGCGGTACGGGAAGTTTTGAATCCCGTAAAAATGAAATCATGAAACGTATCGCTCGTGACGAAAGAGCCAATAAAGGGCAGGAGTCATTGATCGAAAAACTGAAAGTGGAATATAACGTAGCATTCCTGTCGGAAGGCGAAGCGTTGTTGTCGGGAATGACGAAAGACTTTTTCCCGATGGATTCGGTCTATATGGCCGAGGCGACAACGAAAAGCCAACCGTTGTTGCGTATCGCAGATAAAGTATACACTACATCTGATTTCGCTTCTTTCATGAAAACGAATAAGCGTTCGACGAAAAAAGAAGCGATTGAGGTATTGAATGAGAAAAAAGAACAATTCCTGAACGAGTCTGTCTTGGCGTATGAAGATACGCAGCTGGAGCGTAAGTATCCTGATTTCCGTAATCTGATGAACGAATACCGTGACGGTATCCTGTTGTTCGAAGTCAGCAACAAGGAGGTTTGGGAAAAAGCATCTGCCGATACCGATGGTTTGGCACGTTACTTTGACGAGCATAAGAAGGATTACCAATGGGATGCGGCGAAATTCAAAGGATTGGTCGTACAGTGTAAAGATAAAGATGTTGCGAAACAGGCTCGTAAAATCATTAAAAAAGCGCCATCCGATTCGATTTCATATTATTTGAAAACTCAATTGAATAACGATTCGGTACAATTCGTAAAAGTTGAAAAAGGGTTGTATTCGGAAGGTGATAACAAACTGGTCGATCTTTATGCTTTCAAAAAAGGAAAAGCGGTAGATAATCAGGTCTTCCCTGTGACATTCCTGTCTGGTAAACAATTGA
>CAMTOW010000421.1 GCA_947074245.1 uncultured Bacteroidales bacterium
CGCGGCGGCAGATCCCTGCAGTCCCTGAAGATGGATGGATGGTGTCTTTTCGTCAACGAGTTTCTTCAATGCGTTGAAGCGAGGCTTCGAAAGAATATAGCGTGAAAGATCTTTTGTTTGCATGGGCAATCGGGATGGGTTTTGAAATATCAAACTTCTTTGATAATACAAATTTAATCAGAATTGAAATAGGTTCTTATTTTGATTTCACGATTCGCTTTTAGGTATTTTATATTATTAACCTTTATCGCCTCCGTATTTTTACGAATAATAAATATTATTGTAAAATGACAATCAAAATCCCGACTTGCTTGTTATTTATAACGGATGTTGATGATTTTAATCGCATTTTATCATTAATAAATCGTGATTAATATAATTTGTAGTAATGAATTGACGCCAATAAGCATCGTAATTTATATATTTGAAGAGCGGATATTCCCGAAATCATTTGGAAAGACTCGTTTATGAATGAAATAGACTCTATTAAAGAATCAGATAGCATAATTCTTATTCCTACTTATAATGAGAAGGAGAATATCGAGAGTATTATCAGATATGTCTTTAATCTGCAAAAAGATTTTCATATCCTGGTGATAGACGACGGTTCTCCCGATGGTACGGCTTCGATTGTAAAGAAACTTCAACTCGAATTTCCCAATCGGCTTTATATCATCGAACGACAAGGTAAACTAGGGCTCGGTACGGCCTATATAACCGGATTCAAATGGGCATTGGAGCATTCGTATGAATACATTTTCGAAATGGATGCCGATTTCTCACACAACCCCGACGATCTGATTCGCCTTTATGAAGCGTGTGCGGTAGATGGCCATGATATGTCCATCGGTTCTCGTTATGTGAGTGGGGTAAATGTCGTGAATTGGCCGATGAGTCGTGTCATTATGTCTTACTACGCCTCAAAATATGTACGCTTCGTAACTGGGATGAATATATGCGATACGACAGCCGGATTCGTCTGCTACACGCGTCGTGTCCTTCAAGCCATCGAGTTGGATAAGATTCGTTTCAAAGGCTATGCGTTTCAAATCGAAATGAAATTTACGGCGTATAATATGAACGCGCGTATAAAAGAAGTACCGATCATTTTTATTAACCGTATATTGGGTGAATCTAAAATGAATTCGAGTATTTTTGGAGAAGCGGTTTTTGGCGTTATAAGATTGAAACTTCATTCTCTCACAAGAAAGTATAAGAAGCTTCATTAAACTTTATAATTCAGCAAATTAGCCCGTAAGGGCTTTTTTCTTTTACAGATATGGGAAAAATTTTAATTAAGGATGCTTTTCTGGTAAATGAAGGATCCATCGAAAAAGGAAGTGTATTGATTGAAAACGAACGGATTTCGAAAATCATCTATGGTGATTGTGATGCGTCTGTTCTTCCGCATGCGGATCAGGTTATTGATGCGCGAGGTAAATATCTTATTCCGGGTGTCATCGACGACCAGGTGCATTTCCGCGAACCTGGATTGACGCATAAGGCCGATATCGCTTCCGAATCGCGTGCTGCCGTCGCCGGTGGAACGACTACGTTTATGGATATGCCCAATACATCACCCCAAACCGTTACAGAAGAGGCTTTGGACTGGAAGCGTCAACGTGCTTCGGAAACTTCCGTGGCCAATTATGCCTTCTATATCGGTGCCAATAATTCGAATATCGAAGAATTGAAAAAGATCGATCCGGCAAAAGTCTGCGGTGTAAAAGTGTTCATGGGCTCTTCAACCGGAAATATGTTGGTGGATAATCAGTCGGTTCTGGAGCGGATCTTTGGGGAATTGCCATTTCTGATTACGACCCATTGTGAGAAAGAAAGCGTGATTAAAGCGAATATCGAAAAATATACCCGACTTTACGGCGAAGATCTGCCGATTAAATTCCATCCGCTGATTCGAAACGAAGAAGCATGTTACGCGTCTTCTTCCGAAGCGGTAGAATTAGCCCACAAAATGGGTGGTCGTTTGCATCTTTTGCATTTGTCTACGGCCAAAGAGCTTACATTGCTCGAAGACCGCCCCTTGGCAGAGAAGAGTGTAACGGGTGAGGTTTGTGTACATCATCTTTGGTTCAATGATTCCGATTACGAACGTTTTGGAAACCGTATCAAATGGAATCCGGCGATCAAATCCGAAAATGATCGTTTGGCGCTTATGGAAGCCGTTAAAGGCAATCGCCTCGATGTCATTGCGACCGATCATGCCCCTCATTTGCTTTCCGAAAAAGAAGGAAGTTGCCTCAAAGCGGCTTCGGGTGGACCGCTGATTCAGTATTCGTTATTGGTGATGCTCGAAAAGATGAAAAACGGTTCCATCTCACTCGAAAAGATAATTGAGAAAATGTGTCATGCACCGGCGTCTTTGTTCAAAATCAAAGATCGTGGCTTCATTCGTGAAGGTTATTTCGCCGATCTGGTTTTGATTGATCCCGATAAATCGACGCTTGTCGATCGTTCTTCGATTTTGTCGAAGTGCGGTTGGTCTCCGTTCGAAGGTTTTAGATCGGAAGAGCGTCGTGTAGGGAAAGAGTGTTAAGATTAGTGTAGAT
>CAMTOW010000422.1 GCA_947074245.1 uncultured Bacteroidales bacterium
ATCGTTAAGTGTTCGCTGCTATGTAAAATGAGACGCTTAAGAAAAAATATAGTAACTTTGTCGACCGATAAAGATCATCACGAGTTTAAAAATTGGAATAAGACTATTATAATGGAAAAAAGATCAGCTACTCCCCGTAATAATACCAGATCAAAGCAAACTCTTATGCCGGAGTTCGGAAAACTACAACCTCAGGCCAGAGAACTTGAAGAAGCTGTATTAGGGGCTCTTATGCTTGAAAAAGATGCTTATTCCATCATCAGCGACATTCTAAAACCCGAATGTTTCTATGAACATACCCATCAACTCATATATCGCGCGATCGTTGACTTAGCCTCCAAGCAGGAACCCATCGATATGCTGACCGTAACGGAACAATTGAAACGAAACGGTACGATAGAGGATGCGGGGGGTCCTTTTTACATCGCTCAATTGACAGCTAAAGTAGCATCTGCGGCTCATGTTGAATATCACGCACGAATCGTTGCGCAAAAATACCTTGCACGAGAATTAATTACATTCTCTTCGGATGTACAGAACAAAGCGTTTGACGATACACAGGATGTGGACGACCTGATGCAGGAAGCAGAGGGAAAACTATTTGAGATTTCACAACGAAACGTAAAAAAAGACGTTACTCAAATCAATCCCGTTATCAAAGAGGCAATCAAGAATCTGGAGATAGCATCAAACCGGAAAGAAGGTTTATCCGGTCTACAAACCGGATTCAATGATCTTGACAAGATGACCTCCGGATGGCAGAATTCAGACCTTGTGATCATCGCAGCCCGTCCGGCGATGGGAAAAACCGCTTTTGTATTATCTATGGCCAAGAATATGGCGATGAACTACAATACACCGGTGGCCGTTTTCTCTCTGGAGATGTCAAATGTGCAGCTTGTAAACCGTTTGATCGTGAACACCTGTGAAATCCCTGGTGAAAAGATCAAAAGCGGACAGTTGGCACCTTACGAATGGGAGCAGTTGATGACAAAAATCAAAACATTATATGATGCACCTCTATTCATTGACGATACTCCCTCTTTATCCGTATTCGAATTAAGAACCAAAGCAAGACGACTTGTACGTGAGCACGGAGTGAAAATGCTTATCATCGACTACCTTCAGCTGATGAATGCGAGCGGTATGCAATTCGGTTCTCGTGAACAAGAGGTATCTACAATCTCCCGATCATTAAAAGGGCTAGCCAAAGAATTGAACATTCCAATCATCGCACTGTCACAGTTGAACCGTAGTGTGGAAAGTCGTCAGGGAGACGGCAAGCGACCTCAGCTTTCCGACCTCCGTGAATCGGGTGCGATCGAGCAGGATGCCGATATGGTATGTTTTATCCATCGTCCGGAATATTACAAGATAACGGAAGACGATAAAGGGAATGATTTACGCGGATTAGCAGAGATCATCATCGCAAAGCATCGTAACGGTGCCGTAGGAGATGTACGTTTACGATTCAAAGGCGAATACGCCCGATTCCAAAATGTCGACGACGACACATCGTTATCAGCCGCGCCGATACCCGCTTTTGACGCAGGCGGCGGAGCTATCGCTTCCAAAATCAATCAAGGAGCACCCGGTTTTTACGGAGAAAGCTCTATGCCATCGGGAGCGCCAACCGCATTCGGGTCTTCGATGAATCACTCAACCTCGGATTTCTTGAGTGGAGCCGGAAATCCAAACGATGTTCCATTCTAAGGATACCTTTACAAACATAGAACAAAATATCAAGAAGCACCATTCTTTAGGAAAGGTGCTTCTTTCATATCCAGATATCGCCAACAACAATTCATCGCCGTCAAGTTGCAAAAAACGCATATACACGAAACCATATCCCATTGTATATAAGAAAGCCGCAAAGATGAAATTCATCCTTACGGCTTCTTCGAATAATCGCTTAGCAGCAATAAAAATTATTTTTTATAAGTAGCGACCCATACTGAATCGTTCATAAACTTACCATTTGTTCCGCCTTTTCTTTTAGCTCTGAACTTTACTGTAACAACCTGTTCTTTTCCTTTTTCGATATCCGGCAAAAGAACTGAAGAAAGATAACTATCAGATTCTTTCTCATTCGGCGCTACACGATATCCCATTTTCAACTCATATTTAAGAGTATCTTTGCTGTCCGATGGAATCTGAACCATTTCGAATACCGGCGCTCCTTCTTTGCGAATATTTCCAGCAAGATTCAAATATGGCCCAAGCGTGCTCATATGCACGTATGGTGAATAAAACAGATCCAAAGAATCATTCATCAATTTATTCGATTCATTCTCAGTCGTGATAGACATTTTTGTCAAATCGCGATGAGTCACTTCCGTCAATTTTAAAGGATTGTCTTTTGAACCATTCGCATAAGCCGGCTGATTATCGTAATCAAGCGTAAAGCGAGTAATATAAACACGAGATCCTGTATTTAAAGACAACGCAGTAATTTCATCAGCATATACATAAGCAGACCAGCCTTCCATTTACAGCACTTTGTTTGAAGGTGATTTTGTCGCAGTTACAGTACAAAAAACATTCGAAGCCTGAATTT
>CAMTOW010000423.1 GCA_947074245.1 uncultured Bacteroidales bacterium
GAGATCGTCCCGCCTCCATAACTTAAGTTATAAAGATAATCTCCGGCTTCGGATGCGTATACGCGTGCCGTACGGACGCTTGGCACCTCAAACCCCCAGCCTTTGAATGAAATGCTCAGATCTGTGGATGATAAGTCCGTATAAGCGGCCGAATAAGTCGCCCCGCTGCTACTTTCTACATCCACCCCTACTACGAGGTTCATATAGCGACGTGTATCGCCGGTTCCTGGTTTTGTATCATCGGTTCCTCCTCCCCCTGGAAGGACATCATCATTACTACAACTTGATAGACTGATCATTGTACCGCTTGCAAGTGCAAGCATGGATAAGAATTTTAGTTTCATTTTTTAATCGATTTATCGTATTAGAAAATTCTATATATTATTTTACCGTAGAAGGCACGTCCGGCCTTCTGTAGCGCCCAATTATCAAATACTTGTTCATTGAATACATTTCGGATATCGAAGCTCGCCGTGATTTTATGATCGAAGAATGAATAGGATACTCCGATGTCATGCACCCACTGGCTCGGAATGGTAATCTTACCGGTTCCGCCCAGACTTTCCCAGTTCCGGAAAAACTCATGTACATATCCCAGGTTGTACCCGATAGTCAATCGAGACCCCTTCTGAAACAGATTTTTCCGATTATATTCTGCGTTTAGGTTCGATGTGAAATATGGCGCGTTACGCAAACGGTCGCCGTAATAGGCATATTCAGTACCATATTCGTCATATCGCAGATTAAATCGCGCATTGAAAACCGATAAGTTCGCACTCACATTCAGCATATCGCGAAATCCGTAATTCACTTCTGCGTCTACACCTTTGCTTTTCACCTTACCCAGATTCTCATAGGCATAAGTCTCTGCCGTCAAACTGTTTGACACCGATCGCGAGATCATGTTGCGGATATCTCGGTCATATAGATTCACGTCTAGCCCGATTCGATGCCCGTTACTTCTGAACGGCCCTACCAATACTCCCAGATTTAGATTCGTGCTCTCTTCCGGTTTTAAAGAATAAGAAGGGTCTATATTCTCGGTCGTATTTCCCAGCAACTCTTTTTCGTCTGGCAATCTCAAAGCTTTTTCTCCCGAAAGTTGCAAAGTGAGCTGACGGAATAGGGCGAAGGAAACTGCACCTCCGTAACCGCTTGCGTTTGCCGATAAACTATACTTACGGCCGATATAAACTCCGTCTACTTTTTCGGGATCGGTCAAACTGGCCCGCTGATGATAATATTTATAAAAAGCCGATAGCTTCAATCGGTCTTCGAACGATTTGCTTTCAATCGAGACTCCGGCTACATTCTTCGACATTCGTCGCGTATCGGTCAGCTCTCGCTCTGCTTGCGACAACATCGGATCATCGATATCTCGCGTAAATCGGTTGAAGAGATAATGCGCTCCGATACGTTGCCCCGGTAGGAATTCGTAGGATAGATTCGCTCGCGAAGCGAGCATTTGTTCCTTATTCCGGGCTAGTGTCGCGTCTCCCGCTTCACCGGTGGTTGACCAGGTTATAGGGTCACCGTTATTTTTTCGATAAACGTTTCCTGTCCAATTATAGCGGTGATTGATTGTGTCGGTAACGGTTCTTTCTCCGTTCGACCAGGATGTGAATGCGTTGACGTCAAGTCCGGGTAACAAGTTGCGTTTATCGTATTTTAGGTTGAGCATCTGCGTGTTCTGTCCCGAATTTCGATTTCCATACACGACCGCCATCGTAGCTCCGTGTTGGATATCTTTCTGCATGTCCGAAAAGAGTGCTCCGATTGTAAATACGTCTGCCCATTTCACATCGGTAAAACCGATATCGAAATTCACACCATACGATCGGTAAGAGTCATGAAAGCGCTTTGCTTTGATATAATCCATCTCTCCGGTAATGGGATTGGTCACATATACTTGATCTCCCCACACCTCGTAATTGTTATCGGAGTAATTGAAAAATGCGGATCCGCGTAGAGTCAATCCGTTTTTATCATTTCGGTAATTCCCGTTCATATCCCAACGATGTGTATTGAACGATCCGAAAGAATAGGATGTAGCCAGGTCCTTGCGATTTTTCTTCTTGAGGATGATATTGATGGCTCCTCCTAAAGCATCTTCGGCGAGATGCCCCGGCACCACTCCTTTGTATACTTCTACCCGCTCAATCATTGCCGGAGGGATACTGCTCAACGAAAAAGACGATCCATAATTACGCATGGGGATTCCGTCGATGAATACACGGATCGAACTACCGCTCAACCCGTTGATGTTGTAATCTACATCCGATCCCATTCCTCCGGATTGTCGGAGTTTGACTCCGGATGCACGATCCAGCAATTCGGTGGCTTGAATGGAGCGTATATCCGCTTTAGCCATATCCAGCACTCCGACGGCAAAGCCTCCCGATTTGATTTCTCTGGCTTTGGATTTGCCATGAACCACTACTTCACTCATCTGAAACGATTTTGCCTTTAGCAGAATCGGGAAATTAAATTCAGACCGATCGATCAGGTAATGTCTGTAGAACCTGCTTCAACAAAGTGGGATATCATGTGGGGATAT
>CAMTOW010000424.1 GCA_947074245.1 uncultured Bacteroidales bacterium
GTATGTTCATCTAATAAATATGGATTATCGTCTAACTAAGAATATATCTAAATAAACCGACTTGCTAAATATTATAATTTTTAAAAATAAACCATTAAAACAACGATTACTTAAAATTGAGAAATCACTCTTGATTATAAAAGCAATGATAGGTATCAGATCTAATTTCAATCCATAATCTTATTGTCAGACCGATTCAGGATAAGAGAAATCATTTTATAAAATAAAGAAGACTCTGATTCGAATCTCAGGAATTCGAATCAGAGTCTTTATCAACCATACCGTTTATCGATTATTTACAAATAGATGAACGATAAAATCAGAAGCCTTATGAATTAAGGTAAGCATCCATATGAGCGGCAGCTCTACGACCGTCACCCATCGCAAGAATTACCGTTGCCCCTCCTCTCACGATATCGCCGCCGGCAAAGATATCCTTTACGTCCGACTGCATCGTGTCTTGATTGACAACGATCGTACCCCATTTCGTTACGTCAAGTCCGTTTATCGAACTTGGAATCAACGGGTTCGGAGAAACCCCCACCGATACGATCACAACATCTACATCGATCAGTTCAGTCGCACCTTCAATAACGACAGGAGATCTTCTTCCGGATGCATCCGGCTCACCAAGTTCCATTTTCTGAAGCAACATCTGTTTCACCCGGCCTTTTTCATCGCCATAATATTCCAGCGGATTGTGTAGTGTCATAAATTCGATACCCTCTTCCATCGCATGGTGAATCTCTTCGCCTCGTGCCGGCATCTCATCCAATGAACGACGATAGATAATCATCGCCCGTTCCGCACCCATTCTTTTGGCTGTACGCACTGAGTCCATAGCGGTATTACCACCACCGATGACCGCGATATTCTTCCCGTTCAATACCGGCGTAGCAGATTCTCCGCGACCGGCTCCCATTAGATTGATACGGGTCAGGTATTCGTTGGCAGACATTACTCCGATCAGATTTTCGCCGGGAATGTTCATGAAACGAGGAAGACCGGCTCCGGAACCGACAAAGATCCCTTCGAATCCCATTTCATGGATATCCTCATACGAAACGGTTTTTCCAACTACTACGTTCGGAATGAATTTTACGCCCAGTTTATTCAGAATATCAATTTCAGCATCTACGATCTGATTCGGTAAGCGGAATTCAGGAATACCATATTTCAATACGCCACCAATCTCATGAAGAGCTTCGAATACCGTAACGTCATAACCCAGTTTCACCATATCGCTGGCGAAAGCCAATCCGGCAGGTCCAGATCCTACAACAGCGATTTTACGTCCGTTTTCCGTCGCTTTCTCCGGAACGGCCATCAGTCCGTTCTCACGCTCATAGTCGGCAGCAAAACGTTCCAAGTATCCGATCGCAACCGCTTCTTTGCCCATCTTCAGGTGAATACACTTCGCTTCACACTGTTTTTCCTGCGGACACACTCGTCCGCAAACTGCCGGAAGCGAACTCGTTTCCTTAATCGCCTGAGCGGCAAGAGCGATTTCTCCGCGTTCAATATTCTTGATAAACTTCGGAATATTGATTCCTACCGGACATCCCTGCATACAAGTCGGATCCGGACAGTCCAGGCAGCGAGTTGACTCACCGCGAGCTTGTTCCTCAGTCAGACCGCAACTCACTTCATCATTACAAGTGATACGATATGCGGGATCCAGTTCATTCATTTTTACGCGCGGACGTTCTGCGCGCTCTTTATTTTTCATGCTTTTCCGAAGATCCTCGCGCCATTGTTGCGCCCGTTCCTCTTTCAGCTGTTCTTTCGTTGCCATATCCTATTTATTTCTCAAGTTCCTTATATGAATTCAAACGCATCAACATTTCATCGAAATCAACCTGATGCGCGTCGAATTCCGGTCCGTCCACACATACGAATTTCGTTTTTCCACCAACCGTAATTCGGCATGCGCCGCACATACCCGTACCGTCAACCATGATGGTATTCAATGACGCTACGGTAGGCACTTCATATTTACGGGTAAGTTCGGAAACAAATTTCATCATCACCGCCGGTCCGATGGTTACGCACAGATCCACTTTCTCGCGATTGATTACCGATTCTACACCGTTTGTCACAAGACCTTGTGTTCCGTACGATCCGTCGTCCGTCATGACGATCACTTCGTCCGAAATCGCACGCATTTCGTCTTCCAGAATAATCAGATCTTTCGTGCGAGCCGCCAATACGACGATCACCCGGTTACCCTTCTTATGAAACGCCTCTACGATTGGAAGCAAAGGAGCTACTCCCACTCCTCCACCGCAACAAACTACGGTACCCACTTTTTCGACATGGGTTGCCTGCCCAAGCGGCCCGACTACGTCACGGATAGAATCACCTTCGTTCAAAGCGATCAATTCTTGCGAGCTTTTACCCACGGCCTGTATCACAAGCGTGATCGTTCCTTTCACCGGGTCAGCCGAAGCGATTGTCAAAGGAATACGCTCTCCTTTTTCACCCTGACGGACAATCACAAAGTGTCCGGCTCTGCGGGCCTTAGCGATCAAGGGAGATCGGAAGAGCGGCG
>CAMTOW010000425.1 GCA_947074245.1 uncultured Bacteroidales bacterium
CAGATAGGTATAGCATGTCATTCTTAGTACTAGCGCGGATTTATCTGTTGTTCACATTTTTTTTTAATGATACGGCGACCACCGACATCTACACTAATCTTAACACTCTGTCCCTACACGACGCTCTTCCGATCTATATGAGATTTCTCATCGTGAATCATTTTTAAAACGGAAATTTAAACTTTAAATGAATCTCAGCAATGCGACTTTCTGATGCTGAATACAAAGAATTGAAGGATCTGATCAAAGATTGGATTATCAGAATTGACGAAACAGAAGAGCTTCCCAAAGGGATTAAAGCTCTGAATTTCGGATTATACGAACCGTTCGGAGTGGAACTGATCGGTTCTAAAGTTTATAATGCGGAAGATGATGATTGGGTTTTTCGCGAAGACTTCGTCCCCGAAGAACGCGAATGTCCAGATATCGATATCACCGAACGTCTTGCCTGGGAATATCTCCTGAAAGTCACGGTGAGTATCTTGAAAGAACTTCGGATCGAATTGAAAGATCTGGATCTGTTTAAAGTTCCTCATATTACCACAGGATTCAGAGAAGGCGCGTTGGCACTCATAAAATGACCAGATAAAAAATACAAGGCTCGGAAAATCAGTTTATTTTCCGAGCCTTGTCGTTTCTATAGATGCGAGATGCGCCGAATCGGGTATCTCTTGATTTACTGTGTGTCTGTTTGAATGAAATCAATGCACCCGCAGGCCGATGTGTTTCACCTGTTCTTCAAAATCATCTTTATCAATCGCTTTTGTTTTCACTTTCGATCGGTAATTGTAGATGGTCTGCGCCGAATAACGTAGGAATCCGGCTATACGCGAGCTGTCTGTTATCCCCAACTTGATCAGAGCGAAAATGCGTAGTTCGGTATTCAACCCCTCTCCCTTGCGAATCTGAAAGCGACTCTCTTCTTTCAACAATTGATTCAACTCATCTACAAATCCGGGATACAGTAAAAGGAATGTATTGTCAAAAGTAGCATAGAACTCTTTCAGTTCGCTTTCGATCAGTTTGTCGGAATGGGTCATCTTCTGCAACTCCTCAATCTGACCGGCGATGATTTTCCGATTCACAAGTTTCTTATAGTTTTCCAGTTTTTCGATATAAACCGAACAAAGGTTTAGGAAATGACCGATGTACCCCTCTTTCACATGATTCGACTCCGAAAGATAATCATTCAGAGCCAGTTGATCCTGATTGGCTTTGCTGAGTTGCAGATTGAGCTCCTCCAATCTATTATTGGTTTCCCGAAGTTCTTTTCGGGTTTGAGCGATTTTGCGCATCTGATTGAAGACGATCAAAAGAACCACAATCAGAATCACGACCAAAAAGCTGATCAAAGCCATAAACAGAATCATCTTCTTTTTCTGTTGTTCCTGACGTGATTGATACGACTCTACGATTACCGGAAGTATTTCAGAAATTTCGAGAGTACGCAGTCGCGCTCCGGAGAATATGGAATCAACCATACTGTTTTTAATATACAGATAAGCACGTTCGATATCGCCGTTTTCAAATAAAAGGACGGCTAACTTCCTTAAGGATAAGTTTTCTTTTACTCCGCATAAGACATCCGATAGAGCAGACAGGGCGTACGATTCGATCTGTTTGTCGGAGTTCTGTTGCATTTTATATGCCTCGCCCAACGTATACGCGATATAAGCCGTATGCCGGTCTTCCGGATTCAGCTTCTTATAGCGGTCATTCAATAAAGCGATTGCTTTTTCCGGATCTCCCTGAGCCATCAGACACTCTGCCGAAACAAGAGTATGATTCGGATGGATGGAATCGACCGAATTCCGCAACTGGTCTCGATACTGACCCGCCAAAGCCAAATATTCTTTTCCGTTTTCATTGCGTGAATTATAATCGGCAAGACTGTTGTAAACTCGAATCGCGGTATTCAGATAAAGAGGATATTGTGCCGGAAGAAGCGATGACGGATCGATACTTTCAAGCGACCCCAGAGCTTCGATGTAAAACCCCATCATCGAATAGACTTCACTGAGGTGAAGACATGATTCGGCAATCCATTCGGCATGATTGAGTTTCTGCGCGATGGCCAGTTGTTCCTGAGCGAAATGCAGCGCGGAGTCGCAAGAATAGCTTTGCGATTCTTGATACAAACGATTATAAATGGCGTATTTCTTCTCTTCTTCCGTAGTCTGTTTCAGGTTTTGCAGTTCTTTGCGAATGTTATGTTGAACCGGACGGACATAGTTTTCCTTATTCTGCAACGCGATATCCAGGCGTTGTAATAATTCGTCCGTATTATATTGAGCTGATAAAGGGCTTAGGATCAGAAAAAATGATAATAAGAGAAATAGATATTTTTTCATAAGTGATGGTTTCTCACCTGCAAATATAAAGGTTCTGTTTCAGAACAAAACAAGAGTTGCACCGATCTTACGATCCATGCAAGTCTTTTTGATAAACAACAATCTGTTTAAAACATACCTATTTAAAGCTTAGATAATCCTTTTGTATCGGCATCATTCTGTAACTTAACAAGGCTGATCGCATAACCACCAACCGGC
>CAMTOW010000426.1 GCA_947074245.1 uncultured Bacteroidales bacterium
GAAAATCTGTCAAAAGTTCATCCGAAGTATAAAGATGACTATTGATATGTAGTTTTTTCAAATCGAAACGGCTTGCTATTGATTTGAATCCACCAGCTTTCAAGATCGAAGCGTTGGGTTCGTAAATGTATTTATCGGGCTGAGAGGAATATTTAACCGCAGCGTTTTGTTCCTCCGATAAGGTGAATTGAAAACGATCTTCTGTACCGTCGTTTGTAAAGTTGATCCCATACAAAGTGGGTTCAGGGCGTATTCCGTCGATCCGATCCAATACGAACAACAGCTCTTTACATTCGTTTCGAACCGATAAGATGTGAATCTCGGTTGTTTCCGGAAGCAATTCGAGTGTCATTCGGATATCGGCCATCGGAGATATTTTAATAATCAGCCGTTCTCCCTTCGATAATAGTTCGTCTTTAATCCCAAGCACGTCGGGTTCACAATCCGAAAGAGCAAAAAGTCTTTTGTTTACATCGCTGCGTCGGGCGGGGTCGATATAAAACGTATCGCAACGGTCGATTTCACGAAGTAGTTCTCTGCTATCGCCATTCAATACCGTAATGTGTTTGGCTCCTAAAAGCTCAAAATTGTAACGCGCGGTTTCACAATATTCCGGGTAGCGCTCAATATAAAACGATCGGGATGTTGCGCGCGACATGTAATAGGAATCAACTCCCATGCCTCCCGTCAGGTCGCAAACGCTATCTCCTTTTACCAGTCGTGTCTTGTAAGAGGCGGTTTGTTCTGACGAACATTGTTCGGCTGCGATTCTGGATGGAATAACCAACGATTCGCAGGCATACCAATACGGAAGTTTTTCCCGAATCTGTTTTCTCCCTAATATCTGATCGACGGCGAAGGGCATATCGATCGCAGGATATTTGGATGCGTTCAATAATAATCGTGATGTATCTGAATTCAGATTCTCATGAATAAATTGTATGGTTTCGGGATTGATATTCATAAATGGTTTTATACTGCGATTAGGAGTTCAGAAACAAAGATAAACCGAATAAAAGAAAAATCCTCGTCGGATGGTTCAATAGAACGTATCGGACGAGGATTTTAAAAGATTTATTCTGTAACCGGCTTCGAATATCGGCGCGGATAGCGCAAAAATATCGCCAGTAAAGCCGCAATACCCATCAAGAACGGATAGTACAGATATTGAATGATGCTTAATGGAGAAATCGAAGCGAGTCCGGCTGCGATAAGCAACTGTGCTCCGTAAGGTATGATACCTTGAATGAAACAAGAGAAGGTATCCAGCAAACTTGCCGATTTACGCGGGTCAATGCCGAATCGGTCTGCAATATCTTTTACGATCGGGCCTACGGTAATGACGGCGATCGTGTTGTTTGCCGTACAAAGATTGGCAAAACTTACCAATCCTGCGATGCTTAATTCCGCGGCTTTCTGTGAGTTCACTTTCCGGGTCAGTTTATCGATGATGAATTGAATACCACCGTTGCGGCGGATCATTTCGAGCATACCACCTGCCAATAAAGTGATCAATGATAATTCACCCATCCCTACGATACCGTCACCCATCGCTCCGAACCAACCGAAAAGATCCAAACTTCCGGTTGCCATACCGATAATTCCCGATGCAATGATACCGATCAGAAGGACAAGCATAACGTTTATGCCCGCAAGAGCCGTACCCAATACGAGCAGATACGGGATCACCTTGACCCATTCAACCTGAACACTGTCCGTCGGGATATGAACTCCCATTCCCAGATAGATATATATCAGCAGAACGACTATCGCTACGGGTAATACGATCATGCTGTTTACTCGGAATTTGTCTCGCATTTCACAGCCCTGTGTCTTTGTCGCTGCAATGGTCGTATCCGAAATAAAAGAAAGATTATCACCAAAGAAAGCTCCTCCCACAACTACGGCAAGCATGAACGGAATTTCAAGATTCGCTTTTTCTGCGATACCCATCGCAACCGGCGCGAGTGCGACGATTGTTCCGACGGATGTCCCAACCGATAAAGAGATGAAGCACGCCGAAGCGAAGATTCCGGCGATCAGAAGATTGTCCGGAAGAATATCCAGCGCCAGATTGACGGTGGCATCAATGGCACCTGTGGCTTTGGCGGTCTGAGCGAATGCTCCGGCCAGAATAAAGATCCAGATCATCAGCATGATGTTCGGATTGGCGGCCCCTTGCGAGAAATGCTCGATGCGCTGTCCTAATGTGCCTTTCGAAATGAATAAGGAGACGATTGCGGATATGGCAAAAGCGACCGTAATCGGAACTTTATAGAAATCGCCAATAATAAGAGATGTGATGAGATATACTGCCAAAAAAACGGCAAGAGGAGTCAGAGCCCACGCATTGGGCTTAATCTTAATGCACATTATTGCTTAGTTATAGATTGATTAATTAAAAAATACGGTTTTAACCGATGATGAATTTCGCAATTTTTTCAAACTGCAAAACTAAGCATTTTCTGTTGTTAAGCCCAATACGTGCGTGGCTCATCCCTGCAAAAACTCACAACGTATCATCAAAGTTGTTAAATTTAATGTTTG
>CAMTOW010000427.1 GCA_947074245.1 uncultured Bacteroidales bacterium
ACGGTCTTACTTTCTGGAGCGTAAGCGATCAGATCAAAAAAGGAGCCGCACTGAACGCTGTGCAGATCGCTGAATATCTGATCCGAGAGAATGCCCTGTAAATTATTCAGAGAACCATAAAAAGAGGAAGAATCCCCAAGGATACTTCCTCTTTTCTCTTTCGGTAAATCTCAAATCAAAAGGAGTTCCTATCTTTGAGTACCAAGCGATACCGAAAGAAAAACGAACAAACAACCATGATACTTCCAAAGAAACTACATGCCGGCGACCTGGTGAGAATTATCTCGCCATCGGGGAAAGCCGATCCGGAATACGTGAAACGCGCCACGGAGGTCTTACGCTCGTGGGGGCTGAACGTGGATGTGGCACCGCACGCGCTTTCGGAATCAGGACGTTTCTCCGGTACGGAGAAAGAACGATGCCGCGATCTGATCGACGCACTTACCGATCCCAACGTGAAAGCTATTTTCTGCTCACGAGGCGGCTATGGAGCCGTGCAGTTGTTGGATCATTTGCCGATCGGCCAAGTGTGTATGCGTCCGAAGTGGTTGATCGGTTATAGCGATATTACCGTTTTGCACGCTTTATGGAGCCGGGAAGGAGTCATATCGCTTCACGCGCCTATGAGCGCTCATCTGGCTGAATATCCGGATAACGAGTCGTCGCACGCTTTGAAAAGGATCCTGTTCGGGCATTCTGTCGACTATGAAACGGCGACACACCCTTTGAATCGCAAAGGTACGGGGAGTGGGCATCTGACGGGAGGGAATCTATCGGTCTTGTGCGGATTGCGAGGGACGCAATATGATTTCGACTATGCCGACTCGATCTTATTTCTGGAGGATATCGGCGAGCAGCCGTATAAGCTTGAACGGATGTTGTATCAACTCAAGTTGGGAGGCGTATTCGAACAGATCAACGGACTTATCGTCGGACAGTTTACCGAATGTCCGGAGGATCCGGGTATGAAGTCGAATATCTATGAAATGATCCGATCGTTTACGGAACGTTACGCCTATCCGGTCTGTTTCGACTATCCGGTGGGACACGTGGCACATAACCTTCCGATGCCGGAAGGAGCAAAGGTGCAACTGAAAGTGACGGATAAGAAAGTATCGTTTGAAACTATCCACTAATCCTGTATAAAAGCGGGGCGTAAGATTGCGACGATGACATAATATCGTTAATTTCGAGCACATTCTAAAACATAAAACCAAAAATGACGAATCATAAAATCATGGGTCTTTTATTGCCATTCTCTTTCTGCGGTATGTTATGCTCCTGTTCGGGAAGCGGAAACGCGCCGGCAAGTACATCCGTACAGAATGAAAAACAAGAAATACCTCTCTCTATACCGGCATTCAATGCCGATTCGGCCTACCAATACGTATCGCGTCAGATGGCTTTCGGAAACCGAATCCCCAATACCGAGGCACACGTACAAACGGCAGAATGGTTGGCCGCAGAGTTGAAACGTCACGGAGCGGATGTCATCGTACAGGAAGCTCCCGTAGTGGCATTCGACAAAACCGTATTGAACGGGAAAAATATCATCGGGCAATTCTCGCCCGAGAAAGAAGATCGCGTATTGCTTTTCGCGCATTGGGACAGTCGCCCTTTCGCCGACCATGATCCGAATCAGGCCAATTATCAGAAACCTGTGCCCGGAGCCAATGACGGGGCGAGCGGTGTGGGCGTCTTGTTGGAGATGGCGCGTCTTATCGGACAGCAACAACCCGAAGTAGGAGTGGATATCATCTTCTTCGACGCGGAAGATTACGGAACACCCAGTTTCTGGAAAGGTGCCTATCAGGATAACAGTTGGGCATTGGGTACCCAATATTGGGCAAAGCGACCTCATAGACCGGGATATCGCGCCCGTTATGGGATCTTGCTGGATATGGTGGGAGCCAAAGACGCCACCTTCTATAAAGAAGCTTATTCGGAATATTTCGCTCCGAGTGTCGTGAATAAGATCTGGAAGACCGGAAGGGAACTGGGTTATGAAAATTATTTTGTAGATCAGGAGGGAGGAGCGATCAATGACGACCATTATTATGTGAATACAATGATGCGGATCCCGAGCGTGGACATCATCCATCTAGACCCGAACAGCGATACCGGTTTTTTCCCATATTGGCATACAGTAGGAGATACGATGGATAAAATCGATCCGGCAACTTTGCAAGCCGTGGGAGAAACCGTGATGCACGTGATCTATACCGAAAAAAATCGGAACGCGAATTGAAAACAACCCCGTATGGGAACCTGTTATAAACTAAGAACAACGAATAATCAATTTAGTATATCAACCGTATGACTATCAACGAAATTCAGGATAATATCATCGAAGATTTTTCGGCTTTTGATGATTGGATGGATAAATACGCTCTATTGATCGATTTGGGAAACTCTCTCGAAGCGGTCGAAGAAAAATACAAAACTCCCGAGAATCTGATCGAGGGTTGCCAGAGCCGGGTATGGCTTCAGGCAGATTATGAAGACGGAAAGGTCAAGTTTAAAGG
>CAMTOW010000428.1 GCA_947074245.1 uncultured Bacteroidales bacterium
GTCTTGTTCGTTTCTCTGTCTTTCGCGAACACGGGATGCTTCGGTCTTACCCGGTTGGAACGATGCGTTTGGAGGATATAATCCGGAAAGAAGATCATTCCGTTTCATTTTCAACAATGAATTGCGGATCGCGGCACGACTCTCTGGTTTATACCAGAAAAAATATTGGCGCTGACGCAACTTTTCGTCTTTCGAATGAGCCGTATATACTTTCTCGAGCGTATACGGATGGAAACCACTGTAATAGATTTCGGTCGAAACCGTCATCGGAGTCGGCGTGAAATCCTGTACCTGCTCCAATTTGAAATCCATTTTTTTAGTTTCTACCGCCAGTTCGGCCATATCCTCTTCCGTACTGCCCGGATGACTTGAAATGAAGTAAGGAATCAGTTGCTGACGGAGCCCCTTTTCTCGGTTGACACGATCAAAAATACGCTTGAATTCGCCAAATTGCTTGAATGACGGTTTGCGCATGATAGACAGCGTGCGATCGGACGTATGCTCTGGAGCAACCTTCAATCGACCCGAAACATGGTTGGTAATCAACTCTTCGGCATATTGCAGATTGGTGCGGTTGATCTTCTCGTCCTTGCTTTTATGCAAGATCAGATCATAACGCACTCCACTACCTACGAATGATTTCTTTATGCCGGGGAGGGAATCGACCGATTTATAAACATCAAGCAACGGTGTATGATCGGTATTGAGATTCGGACAAACGACAGGGTGCAGGCAAGACGGTTTCTTGCATTTCTTGCATACGTCGGCATTGAATCCTTTCATCTTATACATATTCGCCGACGGACCACCCAAGTCGCTCAGATAGCCTTTGAAATCGGGAAGTTGCGTGATTTGACGCACCTCTTTCAAGATCGACTCTTTCGATCGAGACGCGATGAATTTGCCCTGATGGGCGGATATGGTGCAGAAAGCACATCCACCGAAACATCCACGGTGCATATTGACCGAGAATTTGATCATTTCATACGCAGGAATATGCTTCCCCTTGTATTTCGGATGCGGCAAGCGAGTATATGGAAGATCGAATGAAGCGTCGATTTCGGCTTCAGTCATCGGTTGAAAAGGCGGATTGACCAAAATAGCGTCATCGCCCGATTTCTGCCACAAAGCAAGCGCAGAGAATTTATTCGACTCCTCCTCAATATGACGGAAGTTGGCAGCCTGCTTCTTTTTATCTTTCAGGCAAGCCTCAAACGAATTCAAAACAATCTCTTTGTTCGGATCCGCTTCTGCCGGAATCGCAGAAAGAGGCATACGGACAACGGTTTGAGGTATATCCTTAATCGAATCAATCGTATCTCCCGATTTTAATCGAGCAACGAGTTCGCGCAATGGTTTTTCTCCCATTCCATAAATCAGCATATCGGCTTTGCTTTCCTTCAGAAGGCTTGGGCGGAGCTTGTCTTCCCAATAATCGTAATAACCCAATCGTCGCAGTGAAGCTTCGATGCCACCGATGATGACCGGGGTATCGGGATAAAGTTCTTTTAGGATATTGGAATAAACAACAGACGGCATATCGGGGCGCATACCAGCTTTTCCGTCGGGTGTATACGCGTCATCCGAACGAAGTCGCTTGTTGGCCGTGTAATGATTGACCATCGAGTCCATCGCTCCCGCTGAAACACCGAAGAATAGACGCGGAGTGCCCAGTTTCTTAAAATCTCGCAAATCGTCGCGCCAATTGGGTTGAGGCACGATCGCTACGCGCAGACCATCCGCTTCTAGTACGCGGCCAATCACGGCAGCACCGAAAGAGGGATGATCGATATAGGCATCGCCCGAAAATAATATAACATCCAGATAATCCCATCCTCTTAATTCGAGTTCTTTTTTAGTAGTGGGAAGCCAGTCTTGCAGGCGATGTTGAGACGGAGATATATTATTTTTCATATTATATAGCAGTTTTGAATATGCAAAAATATAACAAAGAGATTTGATAATAAGATATTTTTACATCTTTCAGTAAAAGTGTGAACATTTAACCGATTAGGTTGTTTTGAAAGAACAGATGATAGTAAGAATAAGAGATAAATATCGTCTATTTAAATATTGATAACAATAAATATAACCATCATTTTTATTGGTATGGAAAATGACAAACTTACCATTCTTTGGACTAGCGGAGAAAAGGATGTTGCACTGAAGGTCGTACTCAGATATGCTGAGTCGGTATTGGAGAAAGGTTTATGGAAACAGATTGAGATAATAATATGGGGACCGTCCGTACAGTTGGCTGCTGATGATGAAGTGGACAAGGCTAAGGTGGAAAGCCTTATCAGTGAAGGTGTGAAATTTAAAGCCTGTGTAGTTTGTGCGGAAGAGTATGGAGTTTCTAAAGCATTGGAGGATATGAATGTGCAGCTCGAAATGGTAGGTGAGGAAGTGACTCGGATCATTCAAGATCAAACTCCGTTATTATCACTATAATTTTACTGGAAACGAATTAAAATCAGATAAACGACAAAGTCCGCAAGAGCTAATTAAAAGCTCTTGC
>CAMTOW010000429.1 GCA_947074245.1 uncultured Bacteroidales bacterium
CTGTTTATCATCCCGATATCCGATGCGCTTGGCTTTGCCGGACATGAAAGCTATATCGCCATGCTGACGGCCGTCATCTCGATGGATGTCATTTCCGCGCTTCCGTTCGCCTACCTGCGTTTGCAGAACAAGCCTTTGCGTTTCGCTTCGATCAAACTCTTGTTCGTATTTTTCAACATTCTTTTCAACCTGTTTTTCCTGGTGCTCTGTCCCAAACTGGTCGAGACCCATCCTTCGTTCACGGCGATGGTCTATGATCCCGACAAGAGCGGCGTATTCTATATTTTCCTATCCAATCTGTTTAGCACGGGGCTGATGCTTCTCGCTCTGTTTCCCGAACTGTTCCGCGTCAAATACCGATTCGACCGGGCGTTGCTTCGTCAGATTCTGCGATACTCCTTCCCGCTCATGATTTTGGGCGTAGCCGGTATCATTAACCAGACTGCCGATAAGATCCTGATCCCGATGCTTATCCCGGGTCAGATGGAGGCTAAAAGTCAGTTAGGTATCTACGGTGCCAATTTCAAGTTCGCCATCATCATGGTGATGTTCATTCAGGCCTTCCGTTTCGCCTACGAACCCTTCGTTTTCGGCAAATACCGCAATGCCGACAACAAACAGTCCTATATCATGGCGATGAAATATTTCATCATATTCGGATTGTTGATATTCCTGGGCGTCGGGCTCCTCATCGGTTTCCTGCCCGAGATTCCGGTGGTTCGCAACCACATTCAGCATGGGTATTTCAGTGGTCTCGTAGTCGTTCCGATCATTATGATGGCCGAATTCTTCTTTGGGATATTCTTCAATCTGTCCTTTTGGTACAAGCTCACCGACAAAACCAAATGGGGAGCCTATTTCTCTTTAGGCGGTTGTATCTTGACGTTGACGTTAAACATCCTCTTTATCCCTCGTTTCGGATATATGGCATGTGCGTGGACCGCTCTGGGCGTATATTTTCTGATGATGACGATCTCTTATTTCATCGGACAACATTTCTATCCGATCAAGTACGAAGTCAAAAACGCTCTGTTTTATTTTGCCTTCACGGTCATTCTGTATGCGATCGGAATGTTCGCGCCGATCACCTCTACCATTTATCTGTTAATTTTCAGAATAGCATTAATCATTTTATATATTGTGATTGTTTTTAAGAAAGATTTATCTTTAAACGATATTCCGTTCATTAACAAACTAGTCCGCAAGTAATAATATGAATCTTGAAGCCTTATACAAGGATGGAAAAGCCCTTGTCAAGAACTATTTCGATCTCCAGCGCGATAAGATCGATAACAATGTGACGTATGAAGCCATCGTCAGCGGTATCGAATTTAAGGGTACCAATCTTTGGGTATTGATCTTTGCGATCTTCGTGGCTTCCCTCGGGTTGAACATGAATTCCATTCCGGTCATCATCGGTGCCATGTTGATCTCTCCACTGATGGGTCCGATCATGGGGATCGGTCTCGGGTTGGGAGTTGGCGATCCGCCCTTGATCTCCCGTTCTTTCAAGAATCTGTTGGTAGCTACCCTTTTCAGTGTACTGACCTCATGCCTTTACTTCCTGATCTCTCCGATCGATGAAGCGCGTTCCGAACTTCTGGCCCGCACCCAACCGACGATCTACGACGTTATGATCGCTCTCTTCGGCGGTCTTGCCGGAATCGTAGCTACGGGTAGCAAGGAGAAAGGAAACGTAATCCCCGGCGTGGCGATCGCTACTGCCCTCATGCCGCCGCTTTGTACGAGTGGATACGGTTTGGCGACGGGGCAATGGAATTTCTTTGTCGGTGCCTTCTATCTCTATATGATCAATTGCGTCTACATCGGTTTGGCCACTTGGCTCGGCGTCCGCATCATCTTACGCCTGCCGCATACCCCGACCGAAGGTCTTTCTCAATCGGAATTGAACAAACGAAAACGCATGGTCAACTGGATCACGGTATTAGTTTTTGTCACCGCCCTTCCCAGTCTCTACATTACCTATCGCATCATAAAAGAGAACATCTTCACTTCGCAGGTCAGCAACTTTGTGTCGCAGCAATTTGATTTTCCGTCCACACAGGTATTGACCAAGAACGTAACCAAGACCAAAGACGATAAGAAAGTTCTCGAAATCAGTTTGATCGGACAGAGCATTCCTCAGGATTCGATCAATGTGATCTCTTCCCGGATGGGATTTTATGGTCTGAAGGATGTCGGTCTGCGTGTCGTTCAGGGCTATAGTCCCGACAACAACAGCGCCAACGACATCAAAGTGCTCAACAGTACGATCATTCAGGATATCATCAAGCACAATCAGGATGTGATGGACAATCAGCGAGCCGAGATCTCGACTCTTCAGAATACTCTCGAAAGTTATAAGGTGCTCGATTCGCTCGGAGTCAAGATTGCTCCGGAAATGAACGTGATCTTCCCTCAGATTCGCGATATCGCTGTGGCAAACACATATTTCAACGAGGTCGATTCTCTAAAACTCACTCCGGTCACGCTGGCGATCGTTTATACCGATCAG
>CAMTOW010000430.1 GCA_947074245.1 uncultured Bacteroidales bacterium
GATTACTTGCGGCATATTCATAGCCGTTCTCGATATACTGCGGGATCAGCTCGGTAAACAACAGGGCGTTTACTCCTTTGCTCTGGTATTCGGGATGAACCCCGATCAGATAAAGATCCACCACATTGTTTTTGCCTCGCAAAGCCTTCACGATCGGAATGAATCCGAATGGAAACAAACGACCCTGACTCTTCTGAAGCGCTTTGCTCAATGAAGGGATCGAGATGCCGAACCCGACTACGTTGTCCTCCTTGTCGATGATGACGCGCAGACAATCCAGACGCACCATACGCAGGTACATATCGATATAATATTCGATCTGCCGATCGGTCAGCTCGCAGAACCCATACAGATTGGCATACGCCACGTTGAGCACTTCGAAGATCTTGCGACCGTATCGCTCGACGAGTTTCTTTCGATTATCGGGCTTGAGAACCGTCAAACCGTATTTCTTCTTCACGATCTCGCCGATGCGAAGATGCTTGTCGGGAACCGACTCGGGAATCATGATCTTGAACTCCACCCAATCGGCATCCTTGAGGTAACCCTGATTCTCGAAATGAGAAGCATAGTAGGGATAGTTGTAGATGGTGGAAGCGGTACCGATCTGATCGAAACCTTCAATCAGACATCCTTCGTAGTCCAGGTCGGTAAATCCGAGAGGACCGTTGAGTTCCGATTGTCCTTTTTCGATCGCCCATCGCTCTACGGCTTCGAGCAAAGCCTTGCTCACGGTTTCGTCGTCGATGAATTCGATCCATCCGAAGCGGGCTTTCTTCTCGTTGAATTTCTCATTGGAACGATGATTGATCATTCCGGCGATACGTCCTACGGGTTTGCCGTCACGATAAGCCATGAACTGCACCGATTCGCAAAAATCATAAACCGGATTCTTTTTGGTATTGAACGTTCCCATCTCATCAAAAATAAGGGGAGGGACGAAATACGGATTGTCTTTGTAATGATCGATTCCGAAATGGATGAATTCGCGAAGTTCCTTTTTCGTGGAAATTTGTTTTATATCGATATTCATTCAGGTATAATTTTTCTATTTTTTCTAATCCAAAGGTAAAATGTTTCAGGAATGTAACAAACATCTGCCTGGTAAAGCTGTTAAAAACAAAACATTCGGACAAAAAAAACCGACATCGGGAACATATTGTTCATCCCGATATCGGTTCTATATTTTAGTCTGAATGAAAGATTATTCTTTCTCTCCGTAGCAAAGGTCGCCCGCATCGCCCAATCCGGGCACGATGTATGCGTGGTCGTTCAACTCCTCGTCGATGGCGGCTACCCAGATGGTCGTCTTATCGGCCGGGAAAATCGACGCGATGTGGTTCACGGCCTGACGGCTAGCGATCACCGAAGCTACATGAATATGTTCCGGTTCGCCTTTGGTTTTTAGCGCTTCGTACGAAAGCTCCATCGAACCTCCCGTCGCCAGCATCGGATCGGTGATCAGAAGCTGTTTTCCGTCGATTCTCGGAGAAGCGAGGTATTCGATATGTATGTCAAAATGATTGCTGTCTGTATATTTTCGGTAGGCGGATACGAATGCGTTTTCGGCACGATCGAAAGCGTTCAGGAAACCTTGGTGATATGGAAGACCGGCACGTAAAATAGTGGCGATAACCACTTTACTGACCGGCAAGCTTACCGGAGCGATCCCGAGCGGCGTCTGTACCGGTTCGATCTCATAAGCGAAATCCTTACTGATTTCGTAGGCCATTAATTCACCGATCCGTTCGATGTTGCGTCTGAAGCGAAGCGGATCCTTTTGTATCTCGACATCCCGCAGCTCGGCTACATAGCGATTCATCACGGAATTGCTTTTTGAAAAATCTACTATTTTCATTCTGAAATTTTTTGCAAAGTTACAGATTCTCTGATTTCACGATTACACTTTCGAAACTATATTTTGGTAGAAAATTTAAAAAAGGATTAATTGTGGAAATTTTTCCGTAATTAAGACTTTGCCTTTAATAAATTATGCTATTTTTGTGACGCTTCAGGTTGAAAGCATTTTTTTATTGAAAATAGAGAGTTACTTAATATTTATTACACAATCAATTATCTAACATTATGGCTTTAGATTTGACTAAGTACGGCATCCACGGTGCGGTTGAGATCGTTCACAATCCATCTTATGACGTGCTTTTCGCTGAGGAAACAAAACCAAGTCTTGAAGGTTTTGAAAAAGGACAGGTTACTGAAATGGGTGCTGTTAACGTTATGACAGGTATCTACACAGGACGTTCTCCTAAAGATAAATTCTTTGTAATGGACGACACTACTAAAGATTCTATCTGGTGGACATCTGAAGAGTACAAAAACGATAACAAACCTCTTTCTGAAAACACTTGGAAAATCCTTAAAGAAATCGCAACTGAAGAGCTTTCTGACAAGCGTCTTTTCGTTGTTGATGCTTTCTGCGGCGCAAACGAAAACACTCGTTTGAAAATCCGTTTCATCATGGAAGTAGCTTGGCAGGCACACTTCGTTACAAACATGT